>JAFTXD010000033.1 GCA_017461775.1 Lachnospiraceae bacterium | reverse complement strand
TCTATGCAAGGCTTAGAAGACAATAGGTGTAAGTAAAATGGAACAATTTTTAGTGGATGAAAAACTGGATATCAAATCCCTTAGCTTAGAGCAGCTTACCGAGGAATTAAAGGGCAGAGGCGAAAAGGCCTTTCGCGCGAAGCAGTGTTATGAATGGATGCACAAAAAGCTGGTGAGGGACGTGGAGGAGATGAGCAATCTGTCCAAGGATTTCCGGCAGATGTTTAGGGAGTCCTATGAGTTTACCTCCCTTAAGATGGTGCGGGTACAGGAATCTAAGCTGGACGGTACCAAGAAGTTTTTGTTTCAGCTTCGGGACGGTAATCTGGTAGAAAGTGTGTGGATGAAGTATAAGCACGGGAACTCCGTGTGTATTTCTTCCCAGGTTGGCTGCCGTATGGGCTGCCGGTTCTGTGCGTCCACGCTGGATGGTTTAGAGCGCAATCTGATGCCCTCGGAGATGCTGGACCAGATTTATGCTATCAGCATATATACCGGGGAGAGAGTATCCAACGTAGTGATTATGGGTAGTGGTGAGCCCATGGACAATTATGATAACTTTTTACAGTTTATAAGGCTGATAACCGATGGAAATGGTCTGAATATCAGTGCCAGAAATATTACGGTATCCACCTGTGGTATCGTGCCGAAGATGCGTATGCTGGCCAAGGAGCATTTGCAGATTACCCTTGCATTATCCTTACATGCCACCACGGATGAAAAGCGAAAGAAGCTGATGCCCATTGCCAATAAGTATTCCATCGCCGAGTTGATGGAAGCCTGCGCTTTTTACATGGAGCAGACTGGCAGACGAATCACCTTTGAGTACAGTCTGGTGGGCGGACAGAACGATACGGAGGAGGATGCCAGGGAGCTTATTGAGCTGGCAAAGCCACTGGGATGTCATATAAATTTAATTCCGGTAAATCCTATTAAAGAAAGGGACTATGTGCAGTCCGACGAGAAGCATATTAAGCGCTTCAAAAAAGAGCTTGAAAAAAACAGAATTAACGTTACAATTAGAAGGGAAATGGGACGTGATATTGATGGAGCGTGTGGACAGCTTCGCCGTTCCCATATGAAGCAGGAGGAGTGTAAGGAGTGTTAAAGACATTTTCCATTACCGATGTAGGTAGGAAGAGACAAATGAATCAGGACAGTGTTTTTTCCAGTGAAGTTGCCATCGGCAATCTGCCCAATTTATTTATTGTGGCGGATGGTATGGGAGGCCATAAGGCAGGAGATTATGCATCCAAATGTACGGTGGATACCATGAAGGAGATGGTGGCACGTTCTTTGGAGAAGGACCCTGCAATCATATTAAGAGAGGCCATTGAGGAGGCAAATCGAAGGATTCATGCAAAATCCGGCGAGGATGCCGAATACGAAGGTATGGGCACTACGGTGGTAGCTGCCACAATTTTGGGAAATATTCTGCAGATTGCCAATGTGGGCGACAGCAGACTTTACATTATAAATGAGGAAATTACTCAGGTTACAAAGGACCATTCTCTGGTGGAGGAGATGATTCGGATGGGAGGGCTGGACAGAGATGCCGCCAGAACTCACCCGGATAAGAATATTATTACCAGAGCAGTGGGGGTATCAGAGCAGGTATTAGTAGATTTCTTTACGGTAGAATTAACTAAGCAGGATACAATTTTGTTGTGTTCCGATGGACTGACCAATATGCTGGACGATGAGGAGATTCTGATGATTGTCCGCGGTCAGAGAGATGTTGTGGAGAAAGCGCAGCAATTGGTGCACATGGCCAACGAAAGAGGGGGAAGGGATAATATATCCGTAGTACTTTTGGAAGTATCAGAATTGTAGTATATCCGCAGGATAGGAAATTAGCGAGGTAAAGATGATTAAAATCGGAATGATGATAGGAGACCGGTATGAGATTTTAGAGAAAATCGGTACCGGCGGAATGTCAGATGTCTATAAAGCAAAATGTCACAAGCTGAATCGTTTTGTGGCAGTGAAGGTGCTGAAGCAGGAGTTTTGCGAGAACGCCAACTTTGTATCCAAGTTTCGGATAGAAGCACAGGCAGCAGCAGGTCTTATGCATCCCAACATTGTAAATGTATATGATGTAGGGGAGGAAGGCGGAATCCATTATATCGTAATGGAGCTGGTAGAAGGCATCACCTTAAAGAAGTATATTGAGAAAAAAGCGAGATTGTCTTATAAGGAAGCCGTAAGTATTGCCATACAGATTTGTATGGGTATTGAGGCCGCACACAACAATCATATTATTCATAGAGATATTAAGCCCCAGAATATTATTATTTCCAAGGATGGAAAGGTGAAGGTAACGGACTTTGGTATCGCCAAGGCAGCTACCAGCAATACCATTACCTCCAATGTGATGGGGTCGGTGCATTACACTTCACCGGAGCAGGCAAGGGGTGGTTACAGTGACGAAAAGAGTGACATTTATTCACTGGGTATCTCCCTGTTTGAGATGCTTACCGGAAGAGTTCCCTTTAACGGGGAAACTACAGTGGCTATTGCCATCAAGCACATTCAGGAAGAGCTTCCGTTGATACAGGATTATGTGATGGAGGTTCCCAGCAGTGTGGAAGGCATTGTGCAGAAATGTTGCCAGAAGTCTCCAGACAGAAGATACCAGAGCATGGCAGAGTTAATTGCGGACTTAAAGCAATCACTTATGAATCCGGAAGGATTCGTGGTAGCAAGTGCCGCAGTGGATACCCAGGCCGGTACCCGTATGATGTCTAAGGAAGATATGGAGCAGATTAAGCGTAAGACTGCACCTAGGGAAGAGTATATAGAGCCGGTTCGTCAGCGGGATAGCGGTATCCGATTAAATACGGAACCTGTGTCCGAAGAATATGAGGAAGAATACGAGGAAGAACGGGGCTCAAGGATGGAGAAAATAACCACGGTACTGGCAATCGGTGCAGGGGTGATTATCTGCATTATCATTATCGTACTGATGGGTAAAATTATGGGCTTCTTTAATAATACTCCAAGCACACCGGGACCGTCCTCCAGCAGTCAGGGACCAATCATTGTGGATTCTGAACCGGTAAATACAGACAAACCGGGTTCAAATCCGGCACCCTCTTATGGGGATGATGTGGAGGTGGCCTCCGTTCCCTATGTACTGGATTTGACCTACGAAGAAGCATTTAATACTTTGGCTGATGCAGGCTTTAAGATTAAACGTGAAGAGAGTTATTCCACGGAGGTGGAAAAGGGAAGAGTTATTTCTCAGACACCATCCCAGGGGGAGGCGGCACCTGTTGGAAGTGAGGTAGTGGTTACTGTCAGCATCGGCGCATCGGAGAACCAGGTAAAAATGCCAAATCTGATTGGGTTAGATGAAATGGATGCGACTGTTATCTTGAACGAGGCGGGACTTAGTGTGAAGGGCGTATCCAACGTATATCATGATGAAGTGCCGGAAGGACTGGTGTGTTATCAGGAGTATTCCCACGGTGTCTATTTAGAGAAAGGAACCGGTGTGGAAATCAAGATAAGCAAGGGACAGGAGCGTGTTACCTACAAGTGCAATATCAGCATCGAAGCACCTACCAAGGAAGAGGCACCGGACTACGTGGCAGGAAACACGATTCG
>JAFTXD010000032.1 GCA_017461775.1 Lachnospiraceae bacterium | reverse complement strand
CTACCCTTTCATACCCTAATTTTATCCTGTTTATTAGTATAACCCAAAACAGTCGGACAGTGCAACACTTTAATTCGTCAAATTGTTAAATTCTTTATTGATTTTAAATATGAAAAGTAATATATTGAAGAAGAATACTTTCAAAAAGGACATAAGTACTATGATTATTGATTTTCATACACATACCTTTCCGGAAAAAATATCTGAAAAGGTAGTAAATAACCTTGCTAAGGAAAGCTGCACCAAGCCTTTCACCAATGGTTCCATAAGCGGTCTCCTCTCCTCCATGAAGGAAGCAGGGCTTGATTACAGTGTAAATCTCCCGGTCATGACAAGCCCGGAGCAGGTGGAAAAGCTGAACAGCTCCTTTATACAAGCCAAGGAGGAATTGTTTCTGAAAGGCATTATTGCCTTTGGCGGCATGCATCCCGACTATGCCCCGGACAAAATTCGTGAAGAACTTCTGCGCTTAAAATCTGCTGGTATTCAGGGAATCAAAATTCACCCCGCTTATCAGAAATATGACTTAGACCATCCGAAAATGATGAAAATTATTGATATTGCATCTGAACTGGACATGATTGTGATTACCCACGCCGGCATCGATATCGGCATCTACGACCACGATTATGCCTCTGTAAAGCATGTTTTGAAGATTCTTAAAGAAATTGCCCCACCGAAGCTGGTGCTCGCCCATATGGGCGGCTGGGGCTGCTGGGAGGACGTAGAAAGAGATTTAGCAGGTGCTCCTGTATATTTTGACACCGCCTTTTCCATCGGAGCTATTACGCCGCTTCCCGGGCATGACAAACGCCCCTATCTGGAGGAGAACATGTCCGTGGAGAATTTTTCACGAATGGCTAAAAAGCACGGCTGTGATAAGATTTTATTTGCAACCGACTCTCCTTGGCAGGAACAAAAGGATGTCGTCAAGCTCGTAACGCAAAGCAACTTATCCGATAGGGAAAAAATGTTGATTTTTGAAAAGAATGCCTTGCACCTATTGAAGCTTCACAAATAACACACAAAAGCCGTCCACCTTTGATATTTTGGTGAACGGCTTTAATTATACCGTTTACTGCGTAAATGCTGGTGTCCAGTACTGCTGATTGTAAATATCCGTAAATCGATAGGTTACTCTCACAGCCCCTTCGCCTACGTCCACATTACTGATTTCCATTTCCTCGGAAACAGTCATCTGCTCTCCTAAATAATAGCTGTCCAGATATTCCCCTTCATAGGAATAATAATCGCACACAAAATCCAGTGTATCACCTATCTGTAGCTCACTCATGCCCTTGGCTACCGTCTCGGTCTCCCCTTCCACATAATCGGTACGTGCCCCCGCAATATATCCGTAAGGATTTTCATTGTCAAATACCAGTATCAGATTTACTCTTTCTCCATTCAAAAGTGCAGGTACACGGCCTGTGATGGTATAGTTTTCTCCAGATTCCACAGTGTCCAGATAATAATATGCCACCGGCTGTCCATTGATTGCCAGCCAGGTACGGTCCGTATCACCAATCAGATTTCCTTCTTCGTCAAACTCGAAGACATTATCAAAGCCCAAATCGATAAAGCCTTCCCCATCATCATAGAACATATTCAGCTCCAGACTATGTACCAGACTCCACTGCTCCTCACTGAGCTTCAAGATTCTCTTACCCTCAGCGTTTTCATCCCACACCAGGGCAGATGCGTCAAAGCGATTGTCCGCCAGATACTGAGCCATCTCCTCAGAATCCATAGCGCTTTCTTCCATAAAGCCTGTGTTGGATTTATCCAGACCCACGATATTTTCCAGCTGTCCACTTAAAAAGCTGCCCAGCAATTCGTTAATCATTTCACTACTATCGGTACTGCCCAGACTACCACTCAGTAAGGTTCCCATCAGTGATGGAAGAGGCGATGATGTACCGCCGGTTGTGGTCTGACCACATACCTCCAAACTTGCAAATTCCTGAATGCAACGGGCATATTCCTCATCCATACCGATAGCTTCATAGGTATCTACCACCTGATCCACCGAGGACACCTTTTTATAAGGGAAATAAATGGATAAACCATAGGCATTGGTCATATTACCGGAGGTACGATTGTACTTCACCGTACTAAGGAGTGCATCCGCCAGCTTCTCCCCTTCCTGGGTGCCCATATTCTGCGCCAGATGCACCAAATCCACTTGGTCAATGGCAGAGGACTGGGCAAACTCTCTGGTATTGTACCGTGCATCGGACACGGTCTTGTATTCATCATTCTGAATCAGTTCACTGGCAGACTTAGAAAAAGCTTTCAGTTCCTCAGGTATTGTCATTTCCAGCTCTGCCAAATCCACAACGGACAAGGTAGTCTTTTGTCCCCTGCATTTAGCAGCACAGGTATCCACAAAATCATCTACGATATTCTTACCAATTTCAATGGTAGGCATGGAAGTATCCTGAGCCAGACTGCTGAGCCAATCCGTATAATACCAGCCCACTCCCGGCTCCGTCTCCTCAGAAGCAATCAGATAATCTGCGTAAGGAGTCAGCATCAACGCTGTTTCCAACGTAGCCATCAGACATGCATCAAAACCAATAAAATCAAAGCTTACCTCTGCAGCCTTCAGTGCCTCATTGATTTCCGCCAGATTCATGGAACCACTGGTCTTAAACTTTTCATCATAACCAAATCCACTGATGGAACCACCGCCGTGATCCCAGAAAATCAGCTGATTACGATTTGCCGGGAAATTCTGGTCACACCACTGAATAAAACTAGTCAATGTGCTCGGATTCGTCATGGAGACTGCACCGGCATCCTCTACAAGGAGGCGCATCTTTCCACCCGTCACTTGATATATCTGATTGGTACTGCTGCTGACCACATTATTACGCCAACTATTGCAGCCACCGGTATACACAATAAGATTGACATTCTCTCCCAAATCTGCGGCCAGCATCTCCTGCAAATCAGAGGTTCCCATTCCGGAACGGGACTCTAAATCCGTACCGCACATATATACCATTATCGTCACAATATCCTGACCACTGCCAAGGATTTCCGTTCTCTTATCCCTAGCTGCTGACGCCACGGTAGTATCCAGTCTGCCGGTATTGCTCTCCAGCTCCCAGCCACTACTATAGGAGCCATCACCAAAAAGACTTTCCACAACTGCCTGTCCACCTGTAGATGTATTGCCATTGTCTGTTGAAGTCGTGTCCGAGCTACCACCCAAAAGGCTTGTCAAACTGCCGCCACCACCAAGAAGTGCCACCACAAGCATGATAATTATCGCCAAAGGACTTTTCCCACTACCGGAAGAACGGGTTCCTCCACCGCCCAAACCATTTCCACGTTTTTTCACACCCTTGCTACCTTCAGTGACATGCTTCTGTCTTGCTCTGGGTCTATTGTCTGCCATAATCCTATCTCCTCGCAAATATTTGAACACGATTATATCACACAAATCTGAAAATGACCAGTATGGATGGGAAAAGCATGCCACAAGCCTTGGCAGAGGAGCCCGGGGAATATAGTGACAGTAAATTTTTCAGACTCCAATGTTTAAGTACTTCTAAGATTTTTGCTCAAGAGTATCGACAGGCGACGCGTCGGAGGCAATACGCGTCCATGCGTAGTGCCTCCTAATTCGGGCATCCATGCCCGAATTCCGCTGATAGTGAAGCAAAAACCTAAGAAGTACTAAAACATTTCCATATTCAAAATTTACTGTCACTATATTCCCCGGGCTCCTCTGCCAAGGCTTGTGGCATGGAAAAACCCCCGCAGCATAGCTGCGGGGGCACATACTTAAAATGGTCTGAATAAGTGGCGAGGAATTCCATCCACCATAATCGGTGCCACGTCGCCCTGAATCAGAGGTCTTACATAGGTAATGAAATCGTCGGTTACATAGGTTCCGTCTTCGTTTACCCATGCTCTGGGTACAAGACGCTCATCATTTGCAATCTTATGTACATCCTTCACTGCGGTACCACTCTGGTAAGGATCATCGGAATACCTTTCAAAGACAATCATCTTACCGGTGTCGCCTTCATCCGCTGCCTTCACCGCAGCACCACCTACCTGATATGCCTCCAGAATATCCACACGGGATGCACAGTGGGAAGCTGCTCTCTGCAAAGTACTAAGCTCAATGGCTCTTGTCTTACAGCCCATTTCACCGGCTACATAGCTTGCCAAGTAATTTGCCGTACCGGAAAGCTGCTTATGACCGAACGCATCTACGAAATCAATGCCGGCACCCAACTCACAGACATATCTTCCATCGCTTAATTTGATACCTTCCGATACTGCAACCACGATGGAGCCCTTTTTCTTTAAAAGCTCCTTAATTCTACTACCGAAATCTTCTAAATCAAAAGGAATCTCCGGCAGATAAATAAGGTCGGGTCCCGGACAATCCTCACCCTTGGCAAGTGCTGCTGCACCGGTAAGCCAACCGGCATTTCTTCCCATGATTTCTACGATGGTAACCACACCCTTAGAATACTCTAAGCAGAAGCCGTCACGAATAATTTCCTTCACAGAGGTACCGATATATTTTGCCGCACTACCATAGCCAGGAGTATGGTCGGTAAGTGCAAGATCATTATCAATTGTTTTCGGACATCCTACAAATCTGGTAGGCTGACCGGTAACGATGGCATAGTCGGACAACTTCTTAATCGTATCCATGGAGTCATTACCACCGATATAAATAAATGCCTCAATCTCTAAACGATTCAAAATCTCAAAAATCTTCTCATACACTTCCTTATTCTCATGAATTTCAGGAAGCTTATATCTACAGGAACCAAGATATGCCGCCGGTGTACGCTTTAAAAGCTCAATATCCAAATCCGTTTTAATATGCTCAGACAGGTCGATGTAACGCTCTTCCAAAAGTCCCTGAATACCATAAAGCATACCATATACTTTCTTAGCTCCACGGTCCTTAGCGGTACGATATACACCTGCTAAGCTTGAATTAATTGCGGCGGTAGGTCCACCCGATTGTCCAACAATAACATTACCCTTCATACGACGATACCTCCAGTTCGTTGTCGCACTCTTATTCCCGAAATAAGAATACGCATATAATGATGTTATAATTGTATACTATTTTCTCAATTGTGTAAAGAATTTATCTTACAATTTGGTGGGAATTCGGAAAAAATACGCCCTTGGGGCTGTGGGGATGGATGGGAGGGATTTTATCAGGCTCCGATATTAAAAGTTTCTAAGAGTTCTGGCAAATGCTCTGGCTCTTTGCGGGTCGGATGCAATGCGCGTCCATGCGCAGTGCATCCTCACGTGGGCATCCATGCCCACGTGTCCCTAGGTTACATAGCAGAACTCTAAGAAACTCTAAATATCTGCCACATTCAAAAATCCCTCCCATCCATCCCCACAGCCCCAAGGGCGTATTTTTTCCTCTCAGAACGCAGAAGAAGCCTGCACGTTACGTGCAGACTCCCTCAAAAAGTGTAAATAAATTGTATAAGCCTAATTTTCCATACCGGAATGGCATCCGCTGCAATGTCCGGAGCAGGTTCCGCCGTCCGGGCAGCCCACACATCTGACACCACGCTTTTTCTCTTTACGAATATACCATACTGCCGCACCGATAATTCCTAGAATTACTACTGCTACAAGAAAACTTGCCATACCGATACTCCTTTCTGCCAACAATGATCTATGCAGCCTTCTTTAAACTGTATTCTTTGCTGAACTTCTTATTGTTTCTATTAATTAATACTACCACAATTGCTACCATTGCTACTACTGCAATAAGACCAGGAACAAAGCCTGCTCCGAGACTTCCGGTAGTAATTAAGGTACCAATCTGGTATACCAGGAAACCGATAGCATAACCGGTACCTAACTGAAGAGCGATACCGCCCCAAAGCCACTTCTTATCCTGCATTTCGGAGTTCATAGCACCAAGTGCTGCAAAACAAGGAGGGGTATATAAGTTGAACATTAAGTATGCAAGTGCTGCAGCCTTGGTAAGTCCCATAGCTACTGCTACTTCATTAGCACCACCTACTAAAGCTAACTCTTCAGTATCGATGAAGTTGGTTAAAGCATAACATACTGCCAAAGTACCAACAACATTTTCCTTTGCGATGAAGCCTGTAACAGTTGCCGCTGCTAACTGCCATGCCGTAATGCCTACGATAGGAACTAATAAAACAGCAATTGGAGATGCAATTGTT
>JAFTXD010000031.1 GCA_017461775.1 Lachnospiraceae bacterium | reverse complement strand
GTAGCGGTACTAGGCTCGAAAAGACCTCGCCAAGTGCCGACGTTTTTCAAGGGTCTGCCAAAAGCATAGCATGTCCGTTCCACATCTGTGCACCTATCCAGTCCCCCTACTGTCTGGTATGAGACTTAAAAAACAGGCTGGCGATGTAGCCGAAAATCAGCGCTGCTCCGGTTCCCACAGCTCCGGCCTTGAAGCCGCCGGCAAAAAGACCTAAAAAGCCCTGCTCGTCCACAGCCTCCATTACCCCCTTCATCAGTACGTTTCCAAAGCCAAGAAGGGGCACACTGGCTCCGGCTCCGGCAAACTCGACAAAGGGCTGGTAAATGCCGAAAAAGCTCAGAACGGCACCGGATACCACCAGAAGTACCATAATTCTTCCGGGAAGGAGCTTGGTCTTCTCCATCAAAAGCTGCACCAGTGCACATATTATTCCACCAATAAGAAATGCTTTCAAATAATCCATAAAAATAACCTCTTCACTAACATTTTTTATAGTTTGTGAAGAGGTTGTTATTTTTATACATTTTTCTTTTTATGAAACCATTCCGTGGGTAACTGCACCAATATTACTGCGGAAAATACAATGACGCAGCCCACAATCTGCCTACCGGTCATGGTCTGGTCCGTGGTCAGCACCCCCAGCTTGTAGGCTACAAAACCGCCGATAGTAGCAATTACAGACTCCAGGCTCATCAGCAGTGCCGCAATGGTGGGATTCAAATCCTTCTGGGCAATAATCTGTAACGTAAAGGCCACACCGCTGGACATAACACCGGCATAGAGCAGGGAACCAAGGGCTCCCTTTACGGTCTCCACCGTAGGAGCTCCAAAAAACAGGGACAAAAAGCTGCACACAATACCACAGAACAAAAACTGGATAAAGGACAACAGCACACCATCGGTCTGGGGCGAAAAGTGGTCAATAACCATAATATGTACTGTAAAGCCCACTGCACACAAAAGCACCAGGGTATCCCCAAAGCTTAAGGAAAAGCTCTCTGTCATGCACAAAAGGTATATGCCCACAGCGCCCATGGCTGCTGCCAGCCATACCTGCCACTCCACCTTCTTATGGAACAGAATTCCCGCAATGGGGACAAAAATCACATAAAGGGTGGTCAGAAAGCCGGCCTTTCCTACAGTAGTATATACCATTCCGTACTGCTGCAGCATACTGGAAAAGGTCAGGGCAATACCGCACAAGATGCCTCCCTTAATGGTCAGAGGCCAATTTATATTTTTGTAGATATCCTTATTCACCAGCCGACGCACCAGCACCAGTCCCAGTAAAAAAGTGGAGCCAATGATATTGCGTACTCCCGTAAACGCAAAGGGACTTAAATAGTCCATTCCTTTACTCTGGGCAATAAAGGCCGTACCCCAGATAAAGGCCGCCAAAAACAGCAAAAAGGAATTCCTTGTTGTCTTACTTCTCATATTCTGCAATTTCCTTTACAATCTCTCGTAACATTTTATTATCACAGGGGACGGTGATATGCGCGTATTTTTCATACATGGGCGTACGCTCCCCATACAGTGCTTCCAGATCCTGCCCCGGCTTTAAGGTTACGCCCCGGGCATTCAAGTCCCCCAGACGCTCCTCTATTTCCCCATAGGAAAGCTGCAGGTATACCACGGTGCCTATTTTACGCAGATGCTCCATGGCCTCCCGGCCATAAACTGCGCTTCCACCGGTGGCAATCACTGCCTTCTCCACGGAAAAGGATGCATTTACATCATTCTCCAGCTTCCAGAACCCCTCTACTCCATGCTCCTCAATCAGCTCATGAAGCAGTTTTCCATATTTCTCCTGAATTACTAAATCCGAATCAATAAAACGGTACCCCAGCTTCTTGGCAAGTACTACACCTACCGTACTTTTCCCCGCACCGGGCATCCCTATCAAAACAATATTTTTCATATATTTCCTCTCATAGGTAAAGCGGGAAGACACGCTTCCCGCTGAACATTAACCTAGGTATGCGATTACCTCAACCTCACAAAGTACATTCTTTGGAAGAGTCTTCACTGCCACACAGCTTCTTGCAGGCTTCTCGGTAAAGTACTTACCATACACCTCATTAAATGCTGCAAAATCGCCCATATCCGCAAGAAAACAGGTGGTCTTCACTACCTTACTGTAATCCGCACCAGCCTCTGCCAGTACTGCACCAAGGTTCTTCATTACCTGCTCTGCCTGCTCTACGATAGTACCCTCTACCACATTGCCGGTCGCCGGGTCCAGAGCAATCTGCCCGGAACTGTAAAGAGTATCTCCTGCTACGATGGCCTGGGAATACGGTCCGATAGCTGCGGGTGCCTTGTCTGTTGAAATCTTCTTTAACATAATATATCCTCCGTTATTTTTTATTCATCCGTTCAAACTCTGTCTCCGGCTCATCGAAATCCACATACACATAAAAGCCTCGGGGATTCTCCTGAATATCCACCACTACGCCCTCTCTGGACTGCAGACGATAGCGAAAGGGTACATTGCCGGACATGGCAAGAGCCGGATTAATGGTGTAATAATAGTTACTGGGCAATAGTCCCTCTGTGACAGTGATGGTATCCCCCACCTGTAAAAGTCCCTGCCGTTCCATTTTAAACTCCATTCTTCTCATCCGAATAACCACATCCTTTCACTCATTGCCGGATACAGTTTATTCTACTAAAATCTGCCAACCTTTGCAAGCCCCATTACAGCTTCTCCAGTACTACTCCGTGGCAGATAGCCGGTACGCTCTTTCCCTCATTGAAGCTGGTTTTGCTAAGAAGTGCCCCGGTGGGTAAAAATAGTACCCGCTTCCACTCCCCAGAAGCAATCTGCCTGGTAATATAAGCCGCCAGCGTCACCGCCGCACAACCACAGCCACTGCCGCCGGAATGGGTGTCCTGGGTCTCTTTATCGTAGATAAGGATGCCACAATCCGTGTGCACACCGCTAAGGTCAAAGCCCCTGTCGCTCAAAAGCTTCAGCAGTACCTCCTGTCCCACATATCCCAAATCCCCGGTGATGATTTTATCGTAATCATCGGGTCTTCGGTTAAAATCACACAGATGCTGAGCAATGGTATCCGCTGCTGCCGGGGCCATACAGGCTCCCATATTCATGGAATCCTTCAGGCCATAGTCCACAATCTTTCCAATGGTCCCTCCGGTAATCTTTACGCCGCAGTTTTCCACCTTCTGGCTTGTCATGATAAAAGCACCGCTTCCCGTCACTGTCCAGGTGGCAGATAACGGTCTCTGGTTACCGTATTCCAGCGGAAAACGGAACTCCTTCTCCGCACTGGAAAAGTGGCTGGAGGTCACACTTAAGACCCTCTCTGCCATACCTCCAGCCACCAGCATACTGCCTACCAGAAGACCTTCTCCGCAGGTAGAGCAGGCACCATACAGCCCCAAAAAGGGCAGCTGATAATCTGCAATACCAAAGGAAGTAGCCATACACTGTCCCAGAAGGTCACCACCCAGCATATAGCGTACCTCTTCCCCTTTCACGCCGGTCTTTTCCAGCACCTTTCCTACGGCCTTTATCTGGAGATTACTCTCCGCCTCCTCCCAGGTATTTCCCCCCACTCTTTCATCGGGACACACCTCATCAAAATATTTTCCCAAAGGACCTTCTGACTCCTTCGTACCAACGATACTGGCTGCCCCCTGTAAGTACACATCCTTTTCATAAGCCACACTGGCCTTACCCATTGTCTGCATAACGGTTACTCCTTTTTTCCTATAGAGTAACCATTATAAACAAAAAAATTCAAAAGAGCTGCCACTTTTTCAAGCGACAGCTCATGCATTTTACTCCTGCTGTGGAGGTACTTCCACTTCCTCTAAATAACTGGTTACCGCATATACATACTGACCGTTATACAGCATCTTGGACCAGCCGGTATCCTCACATTTACCTACACGGGGAATGGCTTCTCCATTATTCAATTTTACAACCACCGTATCCTCTCCCTGACTGGTACTTGGCTCGCTACGAAGATTGGTCCGGTTCTTCGCCGTTACATAATCCGATACCGGCTCAAAATTCATACCCAAATCATTGGATGGTGGCTCCGGTGTAGGCGTCGGTGTGGGCTCCGGTGTAGGACTTGGCTCTGCCGTCTTTACCGGCTCTACCACATCCTGGATACTGCTCACCGGTGTATCCGCCTGAATGGGTCCCTGCTGACTGTGGGTCACATTCCACACAATAAAGCAAAATACCACCACAAAGATGATACATGCTATGACGCCAATAAATACACCTGCAATATCTGTCTGTTCATTTTTATAATTGTTATTATTCTGCTTCATATTTCTCTGCCTGAGCCTTAATCAGCTCTTCATCATCAAAGTAGTTAATACGCATCGCACTCTTAACTTCGGACAAAGTCTTCGCTGCGGTATTTCTCGCATCCTCGCTGCCCGCCTTTAAGATATTGTAAATTTCCGGGATGTCCTTTTCAAACTCTTTTCTACGGGTTCTGATTGGCTCTAATTCCTCCTGCATCACATTGTTAAGGAACTTCTTCACCTTTACGTCGCCCAGACCGCCTCTGGTGTAATGACCTTTCAGCTCGTCCAGATTCGCATATTCCGGTAAATATCTTTCAAAATGCTCATCCTTACAGAAAGCATCCAGATAAGTAAATACAGTATTTCCCTCCAAATGTCCCGGGTCGGAAACCAGAAGATGGGTAGGGTCGGTATACATGCTCATGATTTTCTTCTTCACATCATCTGCACTGTCTGCAAGATAGATACAGTTGCCAAGGGACTTACTCATCTTCGCCTTACCATCGATACCGGGAAGTCTTCCGCAGGCATCGTTCTCCGGGAGAAGCGCCTTGGGCTCTACCAGAACAGGTGCGTACACCGTATTAAACTTATGTACGATTTCTCTGGTCTGCTCAATCATGGGGAGCTGATCCTCACCAACGGGTACTACATTTGCCTTAAATGCGGTAATATCCGCCGCCTGGCTGATGGGGTAGTTAAAGAATCCCACCGGGATACTCTGCTCAAAATTACGCATCTGAATCTCATTCTTTACCGTAGGATTTCTCTGCAGTCTCGCCACTGTCACAAGATTCATATAATAAAAGGTAAGCTCGGTAAGCTCTGCCACATGGGACTGGATAAACAGTGTGGACTTCTTCGGATCAAGTCCGCAAGCCAGATAGTCCAGCGCCACCTCGATAATGTTCTGACGCACCTTCTCCGGATTGTCAAAATTATCGGTAAGTGCCTGTGCATCTGCAATCATAATATTAATCTTATCAAACTCACCGGAATTCTGCAGCTCTACTCTTCTCCTGAGGGAGCCCACATAGTGACCTACATGTAATCTTCCGGTGGGTCTGTCACCTGTCAAAATAATTTTTTCCATAATAAAACTTCCTCCACGAGGGCCATTCGCCCAATATATTGACTATACTATCACAAATTTGACAATTTTACAACTTTCTTAAGCCCTTTGGATAGTGATTTTTCATAATTCCCCCCGCGGCCTTGCCCCAGCCCAGAGAATAGCCGGATGCAGTAATCAAATGCCACCCCTTTCCCTGCTCTATGGTAAAGGTCTGACCGCCCAGGAAGCGCAGTGCGCTGCCATCCTCCAAGGACAATTCGTAGCTGGCCTTTACATCCTGTGGCATCAAGGCCAGTGCCAGTGCATGGGAGGGCTCAAAACGGTTCTTTTTCATGGTTCCCAGATGAAGGCCCGGTCGAAGTACCTTCAGCTTATACAGTGAGGGCATATTTATCGGCCCTAAATAGAGCTGGTCCCCATATTTGATGTATACCCCCTCCAAAGAGGTATTCAGACACTCTGCTGCAAATTCCTTATACTCCGTAAGTTCCTTAGGATTTACCCCCTTTTCCAGCCCATAGAGACTGCGTACATCGCCCTCTGCCTCACCGGATTTTTCCAGCACTGCCAAATAATGTCCCTCACCATCGGTCATATGGGGCCAGATACGCATAGTTTGACCGATATCCGGTGTCTCATAATCGCACCACTCTCCTCTGCCCGGTGCAAAGCCCTCCGGCTTTTCTACAGGCAAAATCCGATACTCCGGATGTCTGTGAAGAAAACGGCTGATACTGCCCTCATTCTCTGTAGGAGCAAAGGTACAGGTAGAATACACAAGCCTTCCTCCCGGGCGAAGCATTCTATCCGCGCAGTCCAATATACCATCCTGCCGTTCTCCGCAAAGGGCCACATTGTCCAGGCTCCACTGGATAACTGCCTCCTCATTCTTACGGAACATTCCTTCTCCGGAACAGGGCGCATCCACCAGTATCTTATCAAAATATCCGGCAAAGACCTGGGAGAGCTTCTCCGGGGTCTCATTGGTGACAATGGCATTACGGATGCCCATTCGCTCCACATTCTCGGACAAAATCTTAGCTCTGGCAGGATGAATCTCATTGCAGACCAGGAGTCCCTCTCCGGCAAGCGCCGCCGCAATCTGGGTAGATTTTCCTCCCGGTGCAGCACACAAATCCAGCACCCGTTCTCCAGGCTTTACCTCCAAGAAAGGCACCGGTGCCATGGCACTTGGTTCCTGTATATAGTACACCCCTGCTTCATGAAAAGGATGCTTTCCCGGGGTGTCCCCTGCCTCATAATAATATCCGTTCTTCTCCCAAGGCACGGGCTTCATAGAAAAGGATGCCTTCTCTAAAAACTCCGCTTTCTCTCCCTTCAAAGGATTGAAGCGCAGTGCCTGAAATTTGGGCTTCTCAAAGCCCTTCTCAAATGCAGGGTACTCCTCACCCAGCATCTCCTTCATTCTATTCACAAAATCGATTGGAAGCATATTTGTTCTCCTTTTGATTCATAGTGGCTATTTTCCGCGTACCGGGGGATATATGTCTTGGGAATAAGGCACTGGCACTGCCCAGAAACGATATACCTTATTCAGACTCATTCTCATTCCGTGAAAAACATAGCGGTACTAGACTCGAAAAAACCTCGCCAAGTGCCGACGTTTTTCAAGGGTCCTCATCAGGTATATCATTTCCTCACCGTGCCAGTGCCTTATCCCCAAGACATATATCCCCCGACACGCTGCTTCTTCTAAAAGCTATAAAAAATCTTTGTTTATTGTACCATGCTACAAATTAACACG
>JAFTXD010000030.1 GCA_017461775.1 Lachnospiraceae bacterium | reverse complement strand
TTGCATTCTGGTTCTTTGCAATTCTTTTAATCGTAGGTCTTTTCTGCGATTGTAAGTATTATTTTCAGGGGATGGATACTGCAACCATTAATTTGAATCAGATTTGTGAGAAAGCGTCTGAGACCTGTGGGAATATTAAGAACGACTTCCAGAATAAATAAAGGTACATATTAAGGATAAAAGGGTTATGGCAAATCGTATTTTAATTATCGAGGATGAAGAGAAAATTGCTCGTTTCGTGGAGCTGGAGCTGAAGCATGAGGGGAATGAAGTAGAGAAAGCATTTGATGGCAGAGAGGGTCTGGAAAAGGCTCTCTCCGGCCATTTTGATTTGATTTTGCTGGATGTGATGCTGCCGGGATTGAACGGGCTGGAGGTACTTCGCCGAATCCGTCTGGAGAAGGATGTGCCGGTTATCATGCTGACCGCCCGGGATGCGGTGATGGATAAGGTATCGGGACTGGATGCAGGGGCAGATGATTATATTACGAAGCCATTTGCTATAGAGGAGCTTCTTGCCAGAATCCGTGTGGCGTTGAAAAAGAGAGGACCGGTAGAAGTAGCTACTCATACCCTGACCATTAAGGGGGTAACGCTGGACGAGGATCGTTATGAGGTAAAGGTAAATGGAGATTCCGTTGAGCTGACCAATAGGGAGTTTGAGCTTCTGCGCATGCTTATGAAGAATAAGAATATTGTTCTGGACAGGGAAAAGCTGATGAATGAGGTATGCGGATATGATTACATCGGAGAAACCAATATTATTGATGTGTATATCAGATATCTGAGAACGAAAATCGATGACCGCTACGGCATCAAACTGATACATACGGTGCGTGGCGTGGGCTATGTTATTAAGGAAAGTTAGTATGAGTGTAAATAGTAAGATGACATCTATTGCCAGAAGAATCAATATGAGCTTCTGGCTTAAGCGGTTTTGGGGAACCATCTGTCTGGATATAGTGATTGTAGCGTTAATCGGAGGAGCTTTTTTCAAGTGGAGAGTGGATCAGATTCCGGAAATGCGGGAAATTGAGCAGGTAGAGTTTGAGACTGGCGAGACTTATAAGGAGCTGGTGCTGATTATGGAGGATTCCCATGGGGAAGTATATCATTATCAGATGTATCAATTTCTGGATTATGTGGCACTGCCCTTTTGTATCCTTCTGGTGATACAGGGACTTGATTTAGTGGGAGCCCTGTTTGAGACCGGTGAAATCCGTAGAAAATTAAAGCCGCTAAATGACTTGGCGATTAAGGCGGAGAAGCTCAGCTCTCTGCCGCTGGATTCCTCTAAGTTTGAAAGTCTGGAACAGGCCATTGAAAGTATTTCACCCAATTCGCCGGACGCTAAGATTTCCACGGGAGATAAGGACTTGGCAAGTATTGAGGTAGCACTTAATAACTTAATCTACCGTATGCGGGAGAGTCAGAAGCAGCAAGCGAGATTTGTGTCCGATGCTTCCCATGAGCTTAGAACGCCCATTGCGGTAATCCAAGGATATGTAAATATGCTGGACCGCTGGGGGAAGGAGGACGAAAGCATTTTGGAGGAGTCCATCGAGGCTTTGAAGCATGAGTCCGAGCATATGAAGGAGCTGGTAGAGCAGCTGCTTTTCCTGGCAAGAGGGGAGAATGGTAAGAATACGCTGCACTATTCCACCTTTGATTTGAATGAGGTAATCCACGAGGTGTGGGAAGAATCTTTGATGATTGATGAGGAGCATCGTTACGAGTTCGTAAATGACTTGGGAAGTGCGGTAAATGAAGATGGAAAAATAATGAATCCTCCTGCTATGATGCGGGGAGATGTGGCAATGATAAAGCAATCGGTGCGTATTTTTGTACAGAATGCAGCGAAGTATTCCGTGAAAGGTGCCACCATCAGTTTCCGGGTTAAGACACAGGGCGACAGTGTGTGTTATGTGGTGCAGGATGAGGGCATCGGTATGAAAAGTGAGGATGTGGTACATATCTTTGAACCCTTCTATCGTTCGGATAAAGCGCGAAATGGCAATACCGGTGGCTCCGGTCTGGGGCTTTCCATTGCAAAGTGGATTGTAGATGCTCATGAGGGGAAAATCGAGGTACTGTCCAGCCCGGATATCGGAACCAGATTTACTGTCTGGCTAAAAGCAGATTTTACTGAAAAATAGTCCTAAAGTATTGAAAAAGATATGCAATAGGAGTACATTAGTACTATATTGCATATTTTTTTATGGGGGACTTACAAGTGAGAACACCAAATCAAAAAGCACCAATGAGTAAGGAATCTATTTATAAGCTGATGTTGATTCTGGTATATATCGTGGCACCGGTTTATTTAATTAAGAATCTGGTGGGAGGTGTAGCCAGCGGAGCTGTTATTATTGGCGTTTGTTTAGCTGTATTTGCGGGCATTGTTTTTCTGATGAAGAAGACAAATGCGCCAGCGGAAAGAAAGCAGCTGGTAGTATCTGTCAGTTTGGTGGTATTGGTCTTTTTGATTTCACTAAACAGTGGTGAGTACTACAGCGATGATTATAGCCTGTATCTGGCGGTCATGGGAATCTCAGGATTATATATGGAACCCAGGATTACAAAAGCACAGCTTTTTGTGACGCCGGTTTTATTGGTAGTTCAGTTCTTCTTGCATCCGGAAAAGGTGGAGAGTATCAGCCAGTTTATTACCTGTCTGGTGGTATTCATTTTGGCAGCAGCGATGATGTACCTTCTGGTAAATCGTGGAAAAGCATTTATTCAGGTCAGTGAGGCCA
>JAFTXD010000029.1 GCA_017461775.1 Lachnospiraceae bacterium | reverse complement strand
TTATGCAAGCTTAGACTTTGCAAGCTCAGCGAGACTAGCGAAACCAGCAGCATCATTAACTGCCATCTCTGCTAACATCTTTCTGTTCATGTCAACGTTTGCTAACTTTAAGCCGTACATGAACTTGCTGTAAGATAAACCATTCAGTCTAGCTGCAGCGTTGATACGTGCAATCCATAACTGTCTGAACTGACGCTTTCTCTCTTTTCTACCAGCGTAAGAACTGGTTAAAGCTCTCATAACTGACTGCTTAGCGATTCTATACTGCTTGCTTCTAGCTCCTCTGTAGCCCTTTGCAAGCTTTAATACTCTATTGTGCTTCTTCTTTGCGTTTAAGCCACCTTTAATTCTTGCCATGTCTCATTTCCTCCTAATCTTCTAATTATAAGTATGGTAAAATCTTCTTCATAGTCTTAACATTAGTAGAATCTACCAGTGCAGGCTTTCTAAGATTTCTCTTATTCTTAGTAGTCTTCTTGGTTAAGATATGGCGCTTGTAAGCTTTGTTTCTCTTTAATTTACCTGTTCCGGTTAATTTAAAACGCTTAGCAGCTGATCTGCTTGTCTTCATTTTTGGCATAACGAGTTCCTCCTAAATTTTCACTTATTTATTTTAACTGTACGAATTAACGTTTCTCAGCTAAAAACATTGTCATACTTCTGCCTTCTACCTTAGGTGCTTTCTCCACTACTGCACAATCTGCCAGAGTTTCAGCGAAGTCATCCAAGATATGCTTGCTACTGTTCATATGTGCCATTTCACGGCCACGGAAACGAAGTGTTACCTTAACCTTGTCGCCCTTGGTTAAGAACTTTCTTGCAGCATTTGACTTGGTGTTCAAGTCATTGGTGTCAATGTTGGGAGATAAACGAATCTCTTTTACATCAATAACCTTCTGCTTCTTCTTTGCTTCTTTTTCTCTTCTGGTCTGTTCGTATTTGAACTTACCATAGTCTGCGATTTTACATACCGGTGGCTTCGCGGTCGGTGCAATCTTAATCAAATCCACACCTGCTTCTTCCGCCATTGCTAAGGCCTCTTTCACAGACATAATGCCTAACTGTTCGCCATCCTCACCGATTACTCGGACTTCCTTGTCTCTGATTTGTTCGTTAATCAATAAATCGCTAATGGTCTTACCCTCCATAAGAAAATGAATCTAGTTTTCCACAAAAAAAGTGGATAGCATAACTATCCACTTAAAATCCATCCTAATAAAACATCACAATCAGACAATGCGATATATTTATTTCGTTTGAGATATTAAACACTTACCAGCGCAACTTAAGGCCGTAAGGTGAGAGTGGATACTCTGCTTTATTGTCCCTCGCGTTTTCAAACGCTCATATAGAATACCACACACTTTGCACCCTGTCAACCTTTATTTACAAACTTTTTGAGATTTATTTCTCTCTAAAAGTACCACATGCAGTTTCCTGCACAGATGTTGCATGATTCCCCTTAATATCCACATGGGTAGCATCACACTTTTTAGAATGATTGTACACGCAAGCTTCTGCCTCACAGTCAATCTGGTTTGGTGTACAGCATTTGGATTCTTTGTTCATATGATTCTCCTTTCAAACTATCCGGTTAATGGTTACACTAAAATAGTTTGCGGAGAATCACATTTTTTATTCACTTTAAAATTTTAATTAATTTTTCTTCTGCTCTTCTACAGCAACTTCTTTACGGATTTCCTTGGTGCGGATTTCCTTACAAATCTGGTCGATGAACTCATCCAGACTCTTCTGCCCCTCATCACCTGCAAAACGGCTTCTTACGGAAACAAGACCTGCTTCCTCCTCCTGCTGACCCACAACCAGCATGTAAGGAACCTTTGCCATTCTGGTCTCACGAATCTTAAAGCCAATCTTTTCACTGCGATGGTCGGTGGTTGCTAAGATACCGTTCTCACGGAGCTTCTTCTCTACTTCTACCGCATAAGCTTCATACTTTTCAGAAATAGGAAGTACTCTAACCTGTTCAGGACAAAGCCAGGTAGGGAACTTTCCTGCATATTTTTCAATTAACCATGCAAGAGTTCTCTCGTAGCAGCCCATAGAGGTTCTATGGATGATATAAGGACGTACCTTATCACCATTCTGGTCGATATAATACATATCGAACTGCTCTGCAAGAATGGCATCCCACTGAATGGTAATCATGGTATCTTCCTTACCATATACGTTCTTCGCCTGGATATCTACCTTAGGACCATAGAATGCTGCTTCGCCTTCTTCCTCATAGAAAGGAACCTCAAGCTCTGTTAAAATCTGACGGATATGTCCCTGGGTTTCTTCCCACACTTCCTCCGTACCGATATATTTTTCCTTATTGTTTGGATCCCACTTAGACAGTCTGTAGGTTACATCCTCACCTACGCCAAGGGTATCCAAGCAGTATTTTGCAAGAGCAAGACAATCCTTAAACTCCTGTACCATCTGATCCGGTCTTACGATTAAGTGGCCCTCGGAAATGGTAAACTGGCGTACACGGGTAAGTCCGTGCATCTCACCGGAATCCTCGTTACGGAATAAGGTAGAAGTCTCACCATAGCGGATAGGAAGATCTCTGTAGGACTTCTGGGAAGCCTTATATACATAATACTGGAATGGGCAGGTCATAGGACGAAGAGCGAATACTTCCTTATCCTTCTCTTCATCACCAAGTACAAACATACCCTCTTTGTAATGATCCCAGTGTCCGGAAATCTTGTATAAGTCACTCTTTGCCATTAAAGGAGTCTTGGTACGAACGTAACCACGTCTCTCCTCTTCATCCTCAATCCATCTCTGAAGAGTCTGAATAATCTTGGTTCCCTTGGGCATCAGAAGAGGAAGTCCCTGTCCGATTACATCAACCGTGGTAAACAGCTCCATCTCACGTCCTAATTTGTTATGGTCACGAAGCTTGATATTCTCTAAATACTCCAGATACTCTGCAAGCTCCTCTTTCTTATTAAAGGCGGTACCATAAATACGCTGCAATGTTGCGTTGTCAGAGTTTCCTCTCCAGTATGCACCGGAAGAAGAGGTCAGCTTGTAAGCCTTAATATTCTTGGTGCTCATTAAGTGAGGACCTGCACAAAGGTCTACAAAATCTCCCTGGCTGTAGAAGGAAATCACTGCATCCTCCGGAAGGTCACGAATCAGCTCTACCTTGTAAGGCTCGTTCTTCTCTTCCATGAACTTGATAGCCTCTTCTCTGGGAAGGGTAAATCTCTCTAATTTAGCACCTTCCTTGATGATTTTCTTCATCTCAGCTTCCAGCTTATCCAGATCTTCTCTGGAGAAGGGAGCGTGATCAAAATCATAGTAATAACCGTTGTCAATGCTTGGTCCGATGGTCAGCTTTGCCTCCGGGAATAATCTCTTTACTGCCTCTGCCAGTACGTGAGCAGTGGTGTGACGAAGAACTTTTAAGCCTTCCTTGTCATTTGCTGTTAAAATGTTTAAATTACAATCCTTGTCTACAATATCTCGCAGGTCAACTACCTTACCGTCAACCTCACCGCAGCATGCCACTCTGGCAAGCCCTTCGGAAATGTCCTGTGCGATTTCGTAAACGCTCATTGCACTTGCATACTCTTTTACAGAGCCGTCTTTTAATGTGATTTTCATTTTGAACCTCCTTTGATTTGGCTGCAAGGGCATAAGAAAATCCCTTGCAATAATAACTATTGCAAGGGACGTAATATTACGCGGTTCCACCCTTGTTGCCCTTTACACTTTCCTGCAAAAAGGGCCACTCCTTTTTCCTGTAACGTAGGGATACGGGCTGTATTAGAGCCACTCAGAGATGGTGTTCATGATTAGTCCGGTGAAGCTGCTTTCAGCTCGTGCTACCACGGCAGATCTCTCTGGCACTTTTCTAAAAAGTACTGTTCTCGTCAACGCTTTATCTATTAACGTATTTTATTACTTTTTTTCCAAAAAGTAAAGTACTTTCTAAACATCTTCTTCCTGCAAACCTGCCATGGATTCGTCGTAAATAGCAAACTGATTCTTGCCACTTCTCTTCACCTGATACATCGCTCTGTCCGCACACACTACCAGTGCCTCTGCATTCTGTGCGTCTGTCGGATAACTGCTGATGCCGATGCTTCCGGTAATACGATGCTCCTCACCGTTTACCATAAAGCCTTTAGAAAAGATATTGCGGCAGGCATACGCCGTTTTCTCCACAATCTTGGACTGGGCGCTCTGTAAAATCATGATAAACTCATCTCCGGCATACCGGTACGAGGTCAGAATCGGCGAATGCAACTCCTTCATGCGGTTTGCCACCGTCTGCAACGCCACATCCCCTGCTGAATGTCCAAAATTATCATTAATCTTTTTAAAATCATCGATATCCAGCATAATTACCGTACAGGGAATCTGCTCTGCAATCAACTGCTCCAAATCCGCCACAAACTTGCTTCTGTTGCCAAGTCCGGTAAGAAAATCGTGCTGGGATGCGTTCTCCACAATATTCTTCGCTTCTCCCAGCTGCACCAAAAGCTTTCGGAATTTACGGTTATTACACAAAACCACTGCCACAATGCCAAGAAGTCCTGCAATCAAAAATCCCAGTGGCACCAGCACCACATAATACTGCTCCACAAAAGAAATTCTGTGATTGATAACCACGGCATCCTCGGGAATCAAATCCAGATCTATATTGAATTCCCGTAGAATATTCTCATCCAGACATACAACATTGGGACTACTTTCCACATCCACCGGCCAGACGGTTCCTTCAATGATGGATACAGCCATTTTTGCTGCAATGGAGCCGGATTTACTCATGGACACCACATTTCCGCCAATAAAGCCGTCACCAATTCCTGCCTCCACCATACGGAACACCGGTACCGAACAGTATTCATGGATAAAAGGTGCGGACTCTCCGCTGGAGTATTTTTTTCCATTGGCATCCTCTGTCATAGTGATATACAACACAATGGTGTCCGGAGTCATCTCCCGCAGAGCACGCTGTAGCTCATAGGTATACAACTTCATGGAGTTCAATTCCGAAAATGTCAGCTCCGGAAAAGCCTCCTGACAGTCATAGTAATTCTTCCGTTCTGCGTTCCCTGTATCACTGCTGTCAATGATTGCTACTACTTTCGTAGCATTAGGAATCAACTGCAATGCCAGTTCAATATTATCTTCATAGGACAACTCTTCCACCACGCCACATATCAGTGAATCCTCTCCCACCTTATATGCCAGCTGCAGATTGTTGATTCCTTCAAAGACAATGGGAACACCTGCAAATAATTCACTCTGATAGTTTAACATAAACTGAAGTGCTGTATCATCCCCCACAATCACCACATCGTAGGGTTCTACCTTGGACAAGCGGTATTTTAGTCCTGTGTAGAAATTCTGATAAGAAACATCATCGAATACACGCTTCGTATCCATAAACTCATAATCAATCTCATAATCCGTGCCAACCACGGACTTAATACCTTCTATCTGCATCTGGGTAGTATCCCAGCCGTAGGAATAAGACCCGATAAAGAGAATCCTTCCCCTATTCTCCTTCGCTCCGGCCTCCATACCGATAAAGAACAACATACAGACACAAAGGCATAATCCCCACAAATACCTTAGTCTCTTCACTTCTCACCCCACAAAAATTATATTTCTGTACAATCCTTTCCCTGTGCCAATGCTGCACCGATGGCAGTACCAAAGCCGCAGGCCTCCGGAATCACAAAGTGTACGTTACCGCCTTCCATGGCAGCACAGCTCTTGCTAATCGCAGGACACTGGTCAAAATAAGCCAGTGAACCGATTAGAATAAATTCCTCCACACCGTGGCTTCTGGCAATCAGAGTACCTGTGTGACAGATATTCTCAATCACCATATGGACGATACCGGCCGCAATATCCTCCTTAGTTACGTTGGGTGCTACATTGGCAAAATTCGCCGCTGTAATGTCCAAATCCAGGCCCGGAAGAGGCTTATTGGAAATATCCCCGATACGAAGGTCAATGTTCCCTACATCGCCTTTTAAGGACATCTCCTGTAAGGTTTCCACATCCTCGGTGTTCAGCATCAGTCTGGACAAGCCCATGATGGTACCGCCCCCAATTGCAATACCACCCAAATGGGTTAACTTTTCTCCATCCACCAGCACATATGTGGTTCCGGTTCCCATGCTGACAACCACAATTTTCTCCCCTTTGGAGAAGTATCTTCCGCCCACACCATCTGCCACAAATTCATCCACATGATAGGTGGGAATTCCGTAGATGGGCTGATGAATACTATTGCTTCCCACACCGGTCAATCGTATCTCTGCAATATCCTGCAAATTTAATTTATTTTCCAAGAGAAACTGACCGAAAGCACCAAAGAGGGACGCTACCGGAGAATTCGCCTTTACCTGTACGGACTGCAAAAGGTCCCCGTTATAAAATCCCGCAATCTTGGTGGTACTTCCGCCAATATCAATTCCAACCACAACGTTCATAGAATTCCTTTCTATGGGATTTTTTTCCCATAAATAAACAAGTTTGATAATATTCTATCAATAAATTCTTCAAAAGTAAATAGCGGGGACTAAAGTAAGTCCCCGCTACCAAGCATTTTATTTAGTTATTTCCGGGCATATATTTGAAGGTAACCTGAATGGTCTCTACGTTTCCGAGAGTTGCCGGATCTAAGAGACATGCAGAACAACCTGTGTTTCCGCCGCCCATTACTCTGATATCATCCGGAATAGCGCTTACCCATTCATTGTACAGATTTACTCTGGTACATTTCTGATCATCGCTGGCGGTATATGGTCTTCCGTTCAACTTATAGGGCTCACCGTTAATCAATACCTCAGTGATATTAATAATATAACCAGGATACAGAAGCTCACCGTTTCCGATGGCAAGTGCGGAGAATACCACACTATTTGCATAACCTGCTGCAGTTCCGGTAAAGTCAAGCGCTACCGTATATTCCCCTTCGCCGGTAACCTCTACGTCCGTAGCAACGATACCACCGGTCTTGGAATTGGGATCATATACATCCCCAACACTGTACAGCGTACTCCAGTCGCTACTGTTATACATAATCCATGCAACTGCCTTATCCTCAGAAAGAACAAATCCATCGGAAGCATTTGTCAAAGCAGCATCCATATCTGCCTGCGCAGCTGCCTTTAACTCGTCATCAGAAATTGCAACCTGATTTGCATACTTGTGCTCCTGATAGATTGCCGCCATCTCCTCATCTACCATCTTAATCGCTCTACGGTCAAACAGATTAGAGCAGTCCCAAAGCATGGGCACATAACCGTATAAATCACAGTTATCCAGGAAATTCTCTACATAAATTTCTGCATTTTCCTTTAATTCTACCTGTTCCATAAGTACACCGTACTCGCCGATAATCACACCGATTCCCTTGTCAGTAAACTTGGTCAGCTTAGCCAGCTGAGCATTCATATACTCATATTCTTCCTTGCTTCCCCAGGTATCCACACTGGTGAAGATACAATAGCCTGACGGATCATAGTAATGCACGGAAAGCAGAAGCTTATCTGCCACAGTATCCGTAGGCATTACAAAACGATCATCCACCGTATTGTTGATATCCGTACCGAAGCCTGCAATCAGAAGGAATCTGTCTGCATTGTTACCACCCACGCTACGAATGGTATCTACAAAGGCCTGATTGATTTTATTTGTCATTTCATAACATTCATCATCGGATAAAGCTCCGGAATCCTTGGCAACATCCGTATCGTTCAGACGATATCCCAGCTCCTCATTTCCGGACTCGAAAATTAAATGCTCATCGTAATCCTTATATTCCTCCGCAATCTGCGTCCACATGGAGGTATAGAGCTCCATGGCCTTATCTCTGGTCTCCTGGGTGGCAGAACCGAACATTCCCCACCAGCCACCGTCCCAGTGGTCATTAACGATGACATACATATCCTCATTTAACGCATAATTAATAATCTCTTCTACACGATCCAGATAATCCTGTCCGATGGTATAATCACCGGTTTCAAAATTCATGGCATTGGTCCATGCTACCGGAATACGCAGGGAATCAAAGCCTGCCTCCTTCATACCGGTAATCATCTCCTGCGTAGTTACCGGATTGCCCCAATAGGTCTCGTAGGCGCTGGTATCCAGCCCCACACCCAATGTGGTATGTCCATATGCCTCCATGGTATTTCCCAGATTAATACCGTTACCCATGATTTTCGCCAGCTCCAGAGCTGTCATGGTACTCACGGAAGCCACCGGTTCCTCCGTTGGAGCTTCTGTGGGCGCTTCCGTGGGTGTCTCCTCAGGTGCCTCTGTGGGTGTCTGCGCAGGTGCTTCCGTAGGACTTGCCGGTGCCTCTGTGGCCTGCGTACTGCTTTCCTGTACATTATTTCCTGCCGCGCTGTTTTCTCCATTGCCTCCACAGCCCGCTAAAAGTCCCATACTCAGCGCTGCCGCCACTACAAGACTTAAAAATTTTCTCCCTTTCATATCTACACATAACCTCCCGCAAAAGAATAAGGGTAACTACCTAAGTAGCTACCCTTAATTCTACATGATTTTTATTGTCTCAAAAACCATTATTTTTACATCGTAAAGATGTCATTATTAGAGATTATTCTTCCTCTTTTCTCTTCTTTAAGAGGGTTGCGCCAGTTACCACCAATGCGCCACCTGCAAGAGAAATAACAACCAGGCAAATCCAAGGAAGGATGGAGGTAGCGTTTCCGTTTTCGGTTACTACCATATCAACGATAGGAGCATTTACGGAAGGTGCCACGATATCGGAAGTACCAGGTGCCTTCACAGCATCCGTTGCCACAAGTACGAAAGTACTTAAGCCGGTTACTACCGCATTTCCTACCTTGCCACTCTCTTCTACATCGATAACCTCTACACCGTTTGCAGTGTAGTGAAGAAGCTTCACATCCTTGCCAATGAAGTCCTTAGGAAGTTCGAAGGATACTACCATAGGAACTACCGGCTGAACGCTTTCGCCCTTATTATTGAATAAGCTCATATCGAAAGGAACTGCGTTTTCTAACTGCTTCTCAGAGATACCACTCTTCATAGCCTGATTCTTCTGTTCCTTAGAAAGAGCAGCTTCCTTAACTTCAAACTTTCCACCTTCAGGACAGGTAAACAATGCATTGGAGATATCAGAAACAGCGATTGCCGCATCGTCATCCTCAACCTTAACCTCTGCGCCGGTTGCAGCGATAGCTGCCTCTGCGTTAGAGAGGGACATTGCTGCCTTTACATTAATTACAGGAAGCTCTTTGAAAATCTCGATTACTTCCTTAACAAATTCTGTAACCGCTGCCTTAACCTCTTCCGGAGTCTTAGCATTTAAGATTTCATTTGCTGCCTGAGTACCTGCATTCACAACATCCTTAGCAACTTCTTCTACTACCTTCTCATCTACAACAGGTGCTGCGGTAGGTGCTGCAGTAGGAGCTGTTGTAGGTGCAACGCTAGGTGCTGCGGTAGGAACAGGTGCCGAAGGAGTAACAGTAGGTGTTTCCACAACAACATCATCTGAAGATGTACCATTTCCATCTGCACCAACTCCGCCAGGAGCCTTGTCTGATAACTTTAAGAAATCACCCATGTTAATGGTTCCGTCTGCATTTCTGGTGATTCCACCATGGATTGCAGCATCCATATCAAGGGATACGAACCAATCAGCAGATACTTCTTTTCCTTCAGAGTTTACGGACTTTGTACCATCAAAGTAGTAATTTGAGGTTCCGTAAATCTTGCTGCTGTCCTGGGTTCCCTTAGCCTTAATGTTTTCTGCTTCACCAGCAGCATCCTTGAAGGAAATGATACCGGTTGCAGAGTAATCCGTGTTAACAGCATTATTGGTATAGAATGCTACGTTGTAGGATAAGTTATTGTATGCGATACTGTTCTCAACCTTAATATCAGGACAGCTGTTAGAGTCAAATCCCTTTGCCTTGTTTCCAAATGCATAGGAGTTGATTAACTCATGGTAACCAGAAATACTGTCACCACCCATCTTGAAACCATTACCGTTTCCGGCATTAACTTCATTACCTGCCTCATCTACAACATATCCGTTCTTGAATGCAATACTGTTCTTAATTACAACCTTACCAATCGGGCCGGTCTCTACCTTAGCAAATAAATCCCAACCGTCATCTGCGTTGTAAGCAGCGATACATCCGTCAAATACATTTCCGTCTGCGATGGTAAGCTTAGCTGCAAAACCATCTGCATCTTCGTAACCCTTATCTGCATTGAGATAAGAAGTACAGTTAAGAATTAAGTTGTTGGAAGGCCAATCCTCCCAAAGGTCAGTTGACTTAAATCTACTAATCTGAATACCGGTATTACCGTTTTTGTAAGCATTTACCTGATCTACAACATTGTTGTCACCGGAAACCTGGAGACCCTTCTGGGCATCTGCAGAATTGGTTACATCAAAGCCCTTTAAGTACCAGTAATCCGCACCAAGTACTATACCTGCACAACGACCGCCAAAGTCAAGAACAGGTCTTGTCTCTGCCTCTGGATCAGCCATCAAATAAATCCTATTATCCGCAGTACCATTCATACCTCTTTCCATAGTAAGAGTCTTATACATATTGTAGGTACCTTCTGCTAATATAATCTGCTGGCCAGGTCTTGCCCACTTCACTGCTGTGTAAATATCCAGCGGATTGCTCTTATCACCAGTATTTAACGGAGATCCTGCCGGACTTACATAAATCACATCATAAGAGCTGTATCTGTACTCTACAACATGTGTAATTGTTAATGGTGAATAATGACTTAACTTCTCATACTCAGCCGGCTGATAATCAGCATCTGGAGTCATTGTTACATAGAAGCTATTCTTTCCAGGGTTAAGGCTTACGTTTGTACGTACCTTAGTATTTGCTTTTACTTCTTCTTCAAGAAGAACATCGCCTTGGTTATTTTTAACCAATAATGTACCATCTGCATTTCCATAGTATACTAACTCATATTTATCACTGTTTGCTGTTGTTGCAGACTCAACATAGTAATTAGGAGTGATTAAGGTAACAGGTCTCTCCTCAGCAGGAGCATCGTTCTCCGGAGCAATGGTAGTAAAGCTGATATCCTCGAAGGTGATGTCTGCATTTCTGGAAGCATAGAAGCCAACGTATACAGAATCAGAATCTAACAGATTCAATGCTTCCGTATCATAATACTTATTAGTTATTACCTGTCCATGCACATTCGTGTAGCTTACAAAGTAACCGGTGTTGTTCTTCTGGATTGTAAGCTTAAACTCTGTAATCGGATTTTCCACAGTTCCTGTAGGCTCTGTGCCAGTAAATCCTCCTACGATATTGTAGGTTCCTGCACCCTTTGATGCACAAGAAGTATCCAGTGTAGTCATCTTGGTGGAGAACAGGTCCATATTGTTCAGAGAAAGTGCCTCATTGATATTATCAAGAGTAACACCAGCCTTCTCCTGAGAACCTACACCAAGCTTCATGGAAATCTTGGTTCCGGAATCACTTACTGCGGTACCATTCCAGTAGTATTCTACCTTGGTTACACTTGCCATGTAAGAGTTGTTCCAGAAGGTAGAGCTGTCGCCATGCTTACCAACTCTGTCGGCTGCCATCAGACCAAAGCCTTCCTGGCCATTGGAAAGCTTCCAATTATTTACCTTTGCTGTTGCAGTTAAGGTAAAGTTGGTAGTTTCCGGATTGATTTCGGTATAGTAGAATGCAAGACCATCGGTACTGTTAGGAACGATCTTTCCTTTACCGTTGTTAGAGTACACACGCACACTACCATCGTTTGCATTTCCTTCATAACCATTATTCTTAGTATCAACACCACTACCAAATGCAGCGAAGGACCACTTAACCTGAGCGTCTGTTGTAGTCTTTCCATCGATGGTAGCCTCTGCACTTACTTCTTCACCACGAAGTGCTTTTACAACGAAGACGAGTGCCTTACCAGCAGCTAAACCGGTAACGTTGCAAGTAGTTTCTGTGGTTGTAATCTTAATATCGGTATCCTTTACAGATACTTCGTATCCTGTAGCTTCTTTTACTGCATCCCAGCATACTTCTACAGTGACAGTTCCGTCTGCCTGTGCACCAAGGCTGGTTGCGCTGGTAATGTTAGGAGTGCCTAAAGGAAGAACAAACTTCTCCGTTGCGGTCACTGCCTCGCCTACCTTATCTGTCTCATCTGCTCTGACAGCAGTTGCTACAAATGTATACACGCCGGATGAGGCCGGAGTAAATACTACGGTACCTGAAGTACCCTCTGATGCTGCATTTGCAGTCTTAACTACATTACCATCAGCATCCTTCATTTCAACCTTTACACTATCTGCTCCATCGTAACCAATGAGCATATCAAATGTAACGGTAATAGTCTCAGCTTCTACGGTAATACCAGAAATTACAGGAGCTGCAACAGTGCTCCAATCTGCTCTGGGTGGCTTAGTACCACTTACAGTATCTGAAACCTTAATGGTATAGAGACGTGCGCCTCTGTTATATGCAGCATCTTCAGGAGATACTACCTTGTAGGTACCTGCTGCAAGTCCTTCATAAGTTAAGGTTGTAGGTGAAGTTGCAGATACGGTTGTTAAACCTTCCTTATTTGCAACTACATTTCCATCTGCATCAAGTAATGCCACAGGTGAGGTGTTAGAACCACCGGTACTACTCATGGTGATTACAACATCTGCGGTTCCACCTACCGTGAACTGTACGCTTCCGCTTCCTGCTTTACCAAGCTCAGTAGAAGTTACTGCTCCGGTTGATGAGCTGATTCTCTTAGTTACAGTTCCCATTACCTTGAAGTACTCATCAACAATGGTTCCCTCTGCTACAGCTTCCTTATCTGCTGCTGCAGTGAAGGTGGTTGCATCATACATATAATCGTTGATTACTACCTGTGCTTTTACAGTATCTTCTACGGTAATAGTGTAGAGACGTGCGCCTCTGTTATATGCAGCATCTTCAGGAGATACTACCTTATAGGTACCAGCCTCAAGTCCCTCGTAAGTAAGGGTTGTTGCTGCTGTTGTAGATACAGTTGTTAAGCCTTCTTTATTTGCAACTACGTTTCCGCTTGCATCTAATAAAGCTACTGGTGAGGTGTTAGAACCACCGGTACTACTCATGGTGATTACAACATCTGCGGTTCCATCTACGGTAAACTGTACGCTTCCGCTTGCTGCTTTACCAAGCTCAACAGAAGTTACTGCTCCGGTAGATGAACTGATACGCTTAGTTACAGTTCCAAGTACCTTGAAAATGTCAGCAACGATGGTTCCTTCTGCAACTGCTTCCTTATCTGCTGCTGCGGTGAAGGTGGTTGCATCAAACTTAGAAGTATTAACCTGTGTATCACCGGTTTCATCTTCTACCGGCTTATTGTCTACCTTATCGGTAGGCATTACGATAGTCATATCCTTGCCTGCAAAAGCATCCCAGTCGCCTAAGAATGCTGCTACAGAAATTTCGGTACCGTCTGCTAATTTAGCTCCGGTAGTTTCATTTAAGGTAGTAGCCCAGGAAGCTCTGCTTGCCTGATTATCTACATCCTTAGCCATTTCATAGGTGCCATACTCTGCACTCATTACAGATTCGCCACTTAAGGTTGAGTTCCAGCCAACCGGCATAATTAAGGAAGGGGAGGTCTCATACCAATTGGTATCAGCTGCTTCAATTACGGTATTGTAGAATACTGCTTCACCGGTGTTTGCCTGCCAAGGTCTTCCGAAGTAACCCGGCTTTGAAGTAAACTCAGAAGCGGTATCCACACCAGGAACGGTACTGGTTACAGTACAGTTGTACATTAACATACCTCTGCCTGACTTAGTCTGTGCAGCGGTGATGTAACCTACATCATTCTTATCTTCACTGGTATTAAATACTAAATCACACTTTGCAAATACAGCATTCATTGCACCGAAGATATAGTCGGTACCACCGTAAATTGCACAATCATAGAAAGCTGCTGTTACGTCAGTTCCACCATATAAGGTGTCCTGACGACCGATAAACTTACAATTATCGAAGGAAATTTCCTTGCAGTTATTGTAGATAGCAAGAGCTGCTGCTCTTTCTACATACTTCTTGTCCTGAACAGTGGTATCGCCAGCCTTCATATCTGCACGAGGAACACTACCTTCCTTTGCAGAAGTCTGCGCTACGATAACATCGTTCGCTGCTTTTTCAGAAACATACTGGTTGAAGGAGTTCTCAAAGATGATTCCTTCTGCTTCAATGCCACTTGCATTGATTACAACGGTTGCATTCCAGTAGCTACCTGCGGTAGAACCGGAACCAGGATTTGTGAAGGACTCGTAACCGTTTTCTTTATTAACTGCTAAGATTTCTTCACTATACTTACAATCGCTACCCATACTATAGTAAGAATAACCATGTCCATAGTAATGAGTAATACGAACTGCATTTTCATCAATGTCTACACCCTTGTTCTTAAGCTCGATGCTAGGGGTAGCACTTGCATTCTTTAAGGTCACGTTAGGAGTGTCGATTACTAACATTTCCTCGTAGTTGCCAGGAGCGATAGAGATGGTTACTCTCTCTCCGTTAGGACGATCCATCTTCTTAACTGCTGTAAGAGCATCATTAATGGTCTGGAAATCGCCTTCCGGTCCTACGGTAACAGTATCCTTGTATTCTACAGATTCAATAATTTCAATCTTATTGAAGTAAGAGCTGCCAAGAACTGTAATATCTACAGTACCCGCACCACCCTTATAATCATAAGTGAAAGTATCAATCTAAGAAGTAGAACCAGTCTTTACTCCTACAGTGCTCTCGGTCTCACTCTCAAAATAGAAAGAGTACTGATAGCATGCACTTACGGCAATCTTACAATCACCCTTTACAGGTACGGAAACAGTACCGGTACCAGAATATAAGTACACATTATTATGAGATTTTGCATTGGTAAAGCTAAGTCCATTATAGGTTGCAGCCTGTCCAGCAAATCCACCGTTTACGAAATCATCTGCGGTGAAATCCCATACAGTAATATTGCTGTTAAAACCGATAGTCTTGGTTAAAGCCGCGCCATCTACCTTAACATTAGAGGTTAACTTCTGAACATAAGGTGCA
>JAFTXD010000028.1 GCA_017461775.1 Lachnospiraceae bacterium | reverse complement strand
CGATGGTACCCAGCGAGTTGGTTTATGTACCTTGGTAAGTGCCATTGACGTAGACCCTCAGGACAGAATTTATATCCTGGATATGGATAAGTCCCAGATTCAGGTGTTTGAGCCTACCGAGTTTACTGACCTTCTTCATGAGGCATTAAACCTTTACTCCACCGGTCGTTATACTGAGAGTAAAGAGCCACTGGAAGAAGTATTAAAGATGAACAGTATGTTTGACTACGCAAATATGGCGATGGGTCGTGCATACTTCCAGGAAGAAAACTATGAAGCTGCGCAGTATTATGCAAAGCTGGCAAAGGATTACACCGGCTACTCCGATGCAGCCTGGGAAATCCGTAACCTCTGGTTGAAGGACTGGATTGTTCCTATTATCTGGGCGATTGTAATTTTCATGGTAGTTAAGAAGATTGTAACTGCATTAGATGAGAAGAAGAAGATTTTAGACCCGGTAAGAGCATTTAAGAAAAAGCTTACCAGCGGTAAGTTTATCAGCGACGTAAAGTACGCATGGTATTTCATGAAGCATCCCATCGATGGTTCTTATGGAATTGCCAGAGAAGGCAGAGCATCCTTTAGGGCTGCTAACTTCTTAGTACTGTTATTCATCGTGGAATTCTTAATTAACAAGTACCTTTGCGGCTTCTTACAGAAGACCATCCGTGAAGGACGTTATGAGATTTTCAGCGATATCGGTATTGTAGTGGTTGTACTTCTTGCACTCACTGCATGTAACTACTTAGTATGTACCATTAACGATGGTGAAGGTACTGTAAAGAAGATTTACTGCTCATTCACCTATTGTTTAACACCTTATATCACATTGACACCGGTAGTATTCCTGTTCTCACATGTGGTAACCAACAACGAGCAGTTCCTGGTTGATTTTACCAACTATCTGATCATTGCATGGATGGCGGTACTCTTTGTCCTTGCAGTAAAGGAAGTAAACAACTACACTGCGCAGGAAACCTTCAAGGTTATCTGCTTAACGGCATTCACCATATTAATTATGGCGTTGTTAATCTTTATTCTTTATGTATTATGGGCTCAGGTATTTGAGTTTATCATTGCTATCGGCGGAGAGGTGGTGTATCGAATTGGCAACTAAATTAATGAAAAAAGCTTTAAGTCTGCTGGTTGCGGTACTCCTTTTCGTAACAGCACTGCCTGCAGCAGAGATGGAAGTAAAGGCTGCGCCTTCGGACACTACCATCGGTAGTGAGTATGAGATGGTTGCAGAGTCAGATGCTTATGAAATGTATCTGTATGAGCCTACCATGTCCATCATCTTAAAGAACAAGGCAACCGGAGCGCTTCTTCGTTCCACCCTTTCTGAAGCAGATGATGATGGCTTAAATAACAAAACATGGACCGCTTACATGCAGTCCGGTATCGTATTATCCGCTATCAAGGGTACCAACGATACCTACCAGGTAGACCTGGTAAGCTGTAAGAACACCATTCAGTACAGTGATATTACAAATGGTTTCTCGGCAAAGATTTATTTTGAGGAATATGATTTCGGATTTACCGTAAATGTCAGCTTAGATGGCGAAGAATTGGTAGTAGAAATCCCGGAAAGCTCCATCGAGGAAAACGGTGCCAATACCTACATCGGTACCATCAGCGTATTCCCTTTCTTGGGCTACACCTATTTGGACAGCCAGGATGGTTACATGCTGATTCCTGACGGAAATGGTGCAATCATCTACTTAGATGACAAAGACGGAAGATATTCCTCCGGTTTCTCGCAGATGGTTTATGGCGCAGACATCGGCTTCACCGATTCCGCTACGGTAAATCTTCTCTGGGATGAGTACAAGACCGTAAATGACACCCAGAAGGTAATGGCTCCGGTATTCGGTATGGTTCACAGTGAGGACCAGCAGGGATACCTGGCTATCATCGAAGAGGGTCAGGAGAGAGCTTCCATTGAAGCACATCCTAATGGCGTAATGGTTAATTACAACAGATGCTTTGCAAAATTCTTGATCCGTAGAATTTATGTACAGCCTCTGAACAACTCAAACTCCGGTACCATGACCAAGGTGGAGGATGATAGAATCCATCATGACATCAAGATCCGCTACATGCTGGTATCCGGTGATGCTGCAAACTACAGCGGTATGGCGGTAGCTTATAGAAACTATTTATTAGATACCGGTATGGTAACCGTGAAGGATACCTCCTACAACACCCGTGTGGACGTACTGGGTAGCGAGAGAGAGGATTTCCTTATCGTAAAGAAAGCGGTTCCTATGACCACTACAGAGCAGGCGGCAGAGATTTACGATACTCTTGCACAGAAGGGCGTATCCAATATTTTGTCCATATACAAGGGTTGGCAGAAGGGCGGTCTCTATGACATCCCTATCACCAAGTACAAGGCAGATTCCTCCATCGGCGGAACAAAAGCGTTAACGGATTTAATTAAGGACAGCGCAGAGAAGGGTGTGGACATCTATCTTTACAACGATGGTATGAATACTAATCCGGATGAGAATAACACAACCTTCAATATCGTAAAGAAGATTAATAAGAGACGTCTGGAAGTGAATACTTACGGATATGTATATGAAATCTTCAACTACTTACTTCCTACCAGAAGTGATGTAGTACTGGATAAGTTTATCGCGGATTATACCGAGGAAGGTGTAAACAACCTGGCACTGGCAGGTATTACCAACAATATCTATTCTTACAGCTATTCCAACGTGTTCTACACCAGATTCGACTGTAAGAATACCTACGAAAGCACGGTAGGTGAAATTGCAGGAAATACCAATCTGGTACTGGAGAATCCGTTTGATTACTTATGGAAGCATACCGGAGCATTCTTAGATATGCCTCTTGGTTCTTCCGATTATATGTACGAGGATGGAGAGGTTCCTTTCTTCTCTATCGCATTAAAGGGAATCATCCCCATGTACTCTGACTATGTAAACTTCGAGGCAAACAAGACAGAGTTCATGCTTCAGATGATTGAGGCAGGTGTATATCCTTCCTTCTATCTGACCTATGAGGATTCCGCAGACTTGATTTACACCAATTCTGCAGACCTCTACAGTACCAAGTACACAACCTACCAGGATACCATTGCAGAGTATGATGCGATCTTCAGCGAAATCAACGCAAAGACAGAAGGAAGCTTCATTACAAAGCATGAGCAGCTTGGTAATGGACTTAACAAAGTAACTTATGAAAACGGCGTAGTGATCTATGTAAATTACGGCGCGACTGCAGCTAGTGCAGACGGCGTAACCATAGATGCAATGTCCTACAAGGTAGGTGGCGGCAATGAGTAAAAAAGATAAAATCGCAAAAAAGAATAGCGCGAAAATTAAACCGGGCCGTCTGGCGAGAAGAGAGGCCATCACAGGTCTTCTCTTCGTAACCCCATGGATTATCGGTGCCTGCATTTTCCTTGCATACACCATGGGCACCTCCTTCTGGTACGCGCTGAACAATATTCGTATGACCCCTATGGGTAAGAAATTTACCTATGTGGGAACCGGTAACTTTACACAGATTCTGTTGGCGGACGTAGACTTTACACCGCAGCTGATTGAGTATGTTACCAGTACTGTATTATCAGTACCGATTATCGTAGTATTCGCACTTATTATCGCTATGCTGTTAAATGGCCCTATTAAGTGTAAAGGTTTCTTTAGACTGATTTTCTTCCTTCCGGTTATCGTAGTAAGCGGACCGGTTATGGGAATGCTTGCTGATCAGGGTGCAGCGTCAATTTCAACTATCGATACACAGGCAATCACGGCAGCAATCAGTGGATTTTTACCGGAAGCAGTGGCAACGGCGATTTCTGAGCTTTTCGGAAGTATGATTACCGTACTCTGGTATTCCGGTGTGCAGATTTTGATTTTCCTTTCTGCATTGCAGAAAATTGACAGCTCCATGTATGAAGCGGCACAGATGGACGGTGGTTCCGGCTGGGAGTGTTTCTGGAAGATTACTCTTCCTACCGTTAAGCCCATGATTCTTTTGAATGTAATTTACACCATCGTATTTATTTCCGGTAATGAGCAGAACAATATCATTACCCTGATTAAGAACTCCATGTTCTCCGGTACCAAGGAGAAGGGTTACGGATATGCATCCGCTATGGCATGGCTGTATTCTGTAGTAGTAGTTTTAATCGTTGTTATCTTTGCAGTACTCTTAATGGCCCGTAAGGACGTATATGAGAGACAGGTGAAGAAGGCAAAGAAGGAAATGAAGAAGGAAGCAAGAATGGTGAAGAAGATAGAAAGGAGGGGAATCCGTAATGCCAAGAAAATCGAAAAAGCAAGAAAGAAACGTAAATACTCAACCTACGACGGCTCAGGCGACTACTAAGAAGAGTATCTTTCATCTGACAGAAACCGATAAGGATAAGATTCAGAGATTCTTGTTCGGTTCAAAGGAAAAGGAAGGCTTTTTAAAGCAGCTGCTGGTATATGCGCTTCTGATTTGTATCGGATTCATCTACCTGTATCCTATCCTTTACATGACCAGTAGTTCCATGATGAATCTGGATGACCTTCTGGATTCCTCCATCAACTGGATTCCCAGTTCACTGAATCTGGAGAACTACGCAGTAGCAGCCGGAAGTATGGACTTCTGGAAATCTTTGGGTATGAGTATCATCATCGCAGGTGTGCCCACACTCCTTAATGTGGCATCCTGTGCGGTAGTAGGCTATGGTCTGGGACGTTTTGATTTCCCGGGTAAGAAGCTGATTATGGGTATCATCATTTTCTCCTTCATCCTGCCAAGTCAGGTTACCATGATCCCTACCTACGTTCTTTACAATGACTTAGGTATTTTAGGTACTCTTTGGTCCTTTGTATTACCTTCCCTGCTTGCTCAGGGTATTAATTCATCCATCTTCATCTTAATCTTCTACCAGTTCTTTAAACAGGTACCGAAGGTATTGATTGAAGCAGCACAGATTGATGGTGCGGGATATTTTAAATCATTCGTGAGAATTTCCCTTCCATCCGCAGGTCCGGCGATTTTGACCGTATTCCTGTTTTCCTTTGTGTGGTACTGGAATGAGTCCTACTTAACACAGATGTATGTATCCGGTGTTATGACTGAGTCCGGCTGGACCACTCTGGTAGTACAGCTGAACAAATTCGCAGCAAACTTTGCGGATTATGCACAGACCGGTGCAAGTAGTGCAACCACTATTAACGAATCCATCAACATGGCTGGTACCATGTTAAGTATCTTACCGGTACTGATTCTGTACTTCGTATTACAGAGATACTTCGTTGAGTCTATCGACCGTGTAGGTATTACCGGCGAGTAAAAGGAAAAAAGTACTTCTAAGTTTTTTCCTAAGGAATTTGGGCTACGTCCAAAGTTCCAAAGTAGTAGACAAATATAATAAAGTGTGGTACCATAGTACCATGGTTGTATGAAGTACAACTTAATAACAAATTCGTAAATAGTAACAAAGGGATGTCGAAAAAATATACAATTTCGACATCCCTGTTTAGTCAAATTTCCACAATCTTTTTAATTTTGACTAAAAAAGTTTAGCTTTTTTTATAAAAGATATAGTCAAAACTGAAATATTATGGTATAAACTAAACATAGGATGTTGTTAGTACAGGAAAAGTACTATCTCACATAAGGAGGATTTAAATTATGAGAAAGAACAAGCTTTTAGCACTTCTGTTATCTGCTTCTATGCTGGTTGGTTTAACCGCATGTGGTGGTGGCGAAGAGCCTAGCGCAAGCACCGGTGGCGACAATGGTGGCTCCGATGCTCCTGCAGTGGCAACTGAGGTTACCATTGATGGTATCACCTACAACCCTGCAACAGACTTAACTACTGAAAACATTGAATTAACTTATTTCCACTTTGACCAGGATGAAACCGTTCAGTATCTGGCAAACAGATTCATGGAGATTTATCCTAATATCAAGGTAAACGTAAAGTATGAGAACGTTGCTACATATAACGATACTTTACTTGCTCTTGTAGCAAACGGAAACAGCCCTGACGCAATCATGTTCTCCGATGCAGACTTCGCATTATCCAACATGTTACTTGCAGATGTTTCTGAATACTGGAATGCAGATGAGGAAGTTAAGAACTTGGCTCCTACCATCGCAGAAGCAAAAATTGGTACCTTCATGACCAGCGGACAGTATGCAGTTCCTGTAAAGTTCTTCCCTGGTATCATGTATGTAGATAGAAATGTACTTGAGACCCTCAACGTAGAGGTTCCCGGACAGGATTGGACCTGGCCTGAAATGATTCAGTTAATCAAAGACTGTACCGTACTTGACAGCCCTGACGGAATGGCATACTACGGAATCGGTAGTTACAATAGACTTGACTCTTACTATGGTATTGCAGCAAGCCAGGATATCATCGGTGAGTTTGGTTTCAACGGAACTACCTTTGACCTTAGCATCTGGGCAGTAGGTGAGCAGGAATTCGCTGATTTAAATGTTGGTGGATACAGAGCTCCTGCAACTGAGACTGAGGAAATGGAAGAATGGGCTGGTGACTGGGAAGCATGGAGTGGTGCTACCGGACACGTTGCATTATTCTCTGAAGCATTCTGGACCTATCAGGGTACTTGGGCTACCGAGGCATTTGAGCAGTACAACTTAGATATCGTTCCTTATGTAGTACCTGCAGTAGATGCATCTGTTGCTGGTAATGCACATTCCATCGCAACCATCGACTTTGGTGGTGTAACTACTTCTTGTCAGTATCCTCGTGAAGCATATGAATTATTAAAGTTCATGAGCTTCGGTGTTGACGGATGGAAGACCAGAATTGCAATGTACAATGACGAGACCATTACCAATGCTTCCGGACTTGCTCTGAAGTATGACGTAATGCCTGCTCCTATCACCATGAACGAAGAAGTATGGGATGGCTACATCGCTATGTACACCAAGGGAATGGATGAAGAGCACGTAGGTCTCTGGGAGAACTACTTCTCAAGTTGTATGTATCCTATTCCATTCGGATGGACATCCATCGCTGGTTACTGGAACTACTGTGATGAATATTTTAATGCATTAGATATTCATGGTAAGGTAGATAGAGGAGAGGCTAAGGCTGCCGATTTTGCAGACGAGGCAACCATTAAAGCAAACTACTACCACGCACAGGCAATGCTTGATTACTTCGGACCTAACGGATACAACATCCTTACCGATGAAGAAATCACATTATACGAAGGCTTAGTAGCTGAGAATCAGTAATAAAACTTGCCAGCGGCCGAAAACAAGCGGCGCAAAGCGCCATTTGTTTTCAGCTACGCAAGTTGAAACTTGATGAGGAAACCGCTGCGGAACGCAGCACTGAGCGTCGAAGACGCGGGTTTCCGAATCAGATACATAGCGGGGAATTCCATTTCCCCACCTAACCAAGTAACATATATGTTTCACATATATAAAGGAGGATTTTAAAAATGAAAAAGAAAGTTTTAGCCGCACTTTTAAGTGCAACAATGGTTATGTCTATGATGACCGCTTGTGGCGGATCAGAAGAGCCAGCAGCTTCTTCTAACGAGCCTACAAAGACCGAAGCTCCAGCAGCTGATCCTACCGAAGCTCCAGCAGCTGACCCTACGGAAGCTCCTGCAGAGCCTACCGAGGAGCCTGTAGCAGAGCCTACTTTAGCAGAGCCTGAAGATCTTCCGGATCCATTATATCACTTTGCAATGGACGGAACTGATGAAGGTATCGTTACTATCGTTCGTGATGAGAACAATCCAGGTGCTAACACCGGTGCTACTCATGGTATCATTGAAAGCTCAACCTATGTTAAGGATGGCGTTGAGAACCCTGTAGTTGTACAGTACGCTAACGGTCCTGTAGGAACCTGTACTTACATTGATGGTAACTTTGGTCTTAGCTTCCCTGTAGAAGGTTTCGACAGTGATGCTTATACCCTTTCTTTCTGGTTAAATGCAGATAGATTATCTACTTATGGTCCTACCCTTCAGATTGGTGCTAACATGGGTATGGCTGATGACGCAGGTGTTAAGTGGTTAAACTTCACTCAGTCTGAGTGGGGCGCAAACTCTGCTAAGATTTTCCCTGTAGTATGGAACAGAAACTCTGAGACCGGTGTATGGCCTTGGGTTTACGCTGGTGATGATTCTATCCACGGCAAGAAGGAATGGGTTTTAGTTACTTTAGTATCTACCGGTACAAGATACACCTATGCTGAAGATGGTCTTGACAGAATTGCTTGTCAGTTATACTTAGATGGCGTTTTAGCATTTGATGCTGTAGAAGGTACTTACGGCGGACTTGCTCCTGACGTATTAAAGCCACATGACAACTTCGAGTGCTACTGGGGTCTTAACTACTGGGATAGTCTCTTCAAGGGATTTGTTGATGAGTTCTATATCTTTGACGAAGCTTTAACTGCTGGTCAGGTTGCTAGCCTTTACTTAGAAGGTGACCCTACTGTTGAATCTGTAGCAGAAGCTCCAGAAGAAGTAGTAGTTGCTCCTCTTGCTGTAACTCCTACCGGTACTGCTGTAGGTGCTACCGATGGTTCTACCGGTTTCTGGGGCGCTCATAGTGAGACTTGGGCAGTTGCAGAAGGTGAAACTGTTTCTAAGACCTTCGTTAACTGGCACAGAACAGAGGAACCTGCTAACTGGAATAACTTCGTAGTAGTTCTTCAGAACGTAGCTAATGCACATGGCGCAGATGCAGATCCTGCTTATGCAGAGTACGCAGTTGTTCGTGCAGATAACTATGGTTGGAAGGGTGCAGAAAACACCGGTGCTAATTTAGATACTCTTGGATGGGTATTAGAGAGCAACTGGAACTGGGACAACTTTGTTGCAGAATTACAGGGTGCAACCGTTACTGTATCCGTAACCAATAATGGTGGTACAGCAGACGTAGTATGTGATGTAGTTGCTGCTTCAGGTGCAACCTATCAGCAGTCTTACAAGAACATCGCAGTTGATGGTGATTTACACTTCTGCTTCACCGTTGATGGATGCTGCTTAGACATTCAGTAAGAATAAACGAAAATGAAGGACCCGGCTCATTTGAGCCGGGTTTTTTGCATAGGTAGAGCACATATTTAAGAAAGAATTGACAGAGATGCAGGCATGCAATATAATGAATTAGATAGCTAATTAGAACATGAATTTATATTTATAGTTTTATGAAGGAGAAGTATTCCATGGAAAAAATCATTGTCAGTTCAATAAAAATATCTCACCATAACAGACAGATAGATGGAATATTCTATCAGCCAAAGAGGGAAGGAAAGTACCCTATCGTGATTTTCAGCCATGGATATAATGGTCACAAAAGTGATTTTGATTATACAGCCAGGTATTTGGCGGAGAGAGGTATCTGCGCCCTTTCCTACACTTTCTGTGGAGGTTCTACAAGAGATGAAAGTGGCATGCTTACCACGGACATGACCCTTTTTACAGAAATAGAAGATTTACAGGCAGTGATTACTTATGTAAAAGGTTTGGAGCAATTGGATAAGGATAATATCTTTACTTTCGGTGGAAGCCAAGGAGGTCTGGTTACTGCACTCACTGTGGATGATATGTCCGAGGAAATCAAGGGAATGATTTTGCTTTATCCCGCATTCTGTATTGCAGACGACTGGAGCAAGCGTTTTCCCAATATTTCCGATATTCCGGAGGAAGTTGAGTTATGGGGCATGAAGATGGGAAGAGATTTCTTTGAAAGTATTCACGGCTTCGACGTATTCGCTCATGTTGGAAAATATGCTAATAGTGTGTTGGTGATGCATGGGGACCAGGACCCTATCGTGGCCATGGGTTACAGTGAAAGAATCGCAGAAACTTATCCAAAGGTTCGTCTGGAGGTATTCCCGGGAGAAGGACATGGATTTACCGAAGAGGGAACCAACAGAATGACAGAGTTACTTTATGAATTTCTACAGGAAAGCCGATAGAGGAAATGATATGGGAGAAATGTTATTTATATCAACGCGTGATACACAGAATCTTCACTGGAAACGTAGCAAAAAAGGTTTCCAGGAGTTGGAATTGACAGATGGCCAACCAAAGGTTTTATTTGTTTTAAGAGAATATGAGGGGTGTGTGCAAAAGGATTTAGCAGGGATGTGTGATGTTAAGCCTTCTTCCATGACTCTGCTTTTGGACGGCTTGGAACAAAAGGGACTGATAGAGCGTGTGAAAACCATCATTCCCAGTGGAAAAAGAGCATTTCGGATATTCTTGACCCAAAAGGGAAAAGCAGTTGCAGATAAAGTGTATGAGTTGATGGAAACTATAGAAGAGGAGTGCTTTGAAGGTATTTCTGAGGAAGAAAGACAGCAATTGTTCGACCTGCTGAGGCGGGTACGAGAAAATTTACATAGAAGTTGCGAAGAAAAAAAATAAGAGGAGGACAGTATGAAAAACAGTTGGAGTAAAAAACTACTTGCGCTGACCATGGCAGGGGCGATGGTATTGAGTACAGGCTGTGGCGCGCAGGAGCCGGTAAGTAGTCAGGAAAACGGGGAAAGTTCTACAGTGGAAAGTACCCCTACAGAAGAAAAAGAAAAGGCCGTGGTGGGAGACAAGTCGTTGGTAACAGGAGATATTTCCAGAGTATCCGTACATGACCCATCCATCTTTGTAGAGATTGATGACAATAATGAGGTGACATATTATTTGTTCGGTACCCATATCACTTCTGCGAAGTCAAAGAATTTGGTGGATTGGAAGACCTTCACCAATGGCTATGCGAAAACAAACAATACCCACTACGGAGATTTGTCTGCAAACCTTCATGAGTCCTTCCTGTGGGCCGGTGAGAATGATGCGGATTGTAAGGGAGGCTTTGCAGTATGGGCTCCCGATGTATACTACAACGAGGATTATGTAAATGAGGATGGCAGCAAGGGTGCGTATATGATTTATTATTCCGCATCCTCCACCTATTGCCGTTCTGCCATCGGTTATGCAATATCCGATACAGTGGAAGGCCCTTATGAGTACAGAGGTACTGTGGTGTACTCCGGATTTACTCAGACAGGTGGCAAGGATAAGAACAGTGACGTGGATAAAACATGGACCAATACCAATATTGATGAGCTGATGGCGGAGGGTCGCATCGAGGGCGAGTATAATACGAAGTGGGGTACGGACAGATACAATACCAGCTATGCTCCCAATGCAATTGACCCTACGATTTTCAAGGATACCGAGGGTAAACTGTGGATGTGCTACGGCTCCTGGTCCGGTGGTATCTATCTGTTAGAAATCGACCCGGTTACCGGTGATGCCATTTATCCCGGTAAGGACGGCACCACCGAGGATGGCAGAGTTATCGATAAGTATTTCGGTACCAGAATCGCGGGTGGACATACCAAGTCCGGCGAAGGTCCGTTCATCCTTTACGATGAGGAGACCGAGTACTATTACCTTTACACTACCTACAACTACTTAGATTCCGTAAGTGGATACAATATGCGATTGTTCCGTTCTAAGACTCCGCAGGGGCCATATCTGGATGCTATGGGCAACAATGCAGTGTTTGAAAACGGCAATGTGAATATGTACCAGAAGGGTATCAAGGTCATGGGTAATTATACTCTGACCCATGTTGAGCAGGGCTATCGTTCTCCGGGACATTGTTCAGCGTTCATTGATGGGGACGGACAGAGATATTTGATTTACCATACCCGTTTTGAGGATCGTGGAGAGCACTTTGAGGTACGTGTACACCAGCAGTTTATGAACGAGGACGGTTGGCCGGTAACTGCGGTATTTGAAAACAGAAACGATACCATTTCCCAGACGGGATACGAAAGTAGCGAAATCGTAGGTGTATACGAGTTACTTAACCATGGAACCGGCTCTGACGGCGCAGGTGTGAGAATTCCGGAAATTGTGGTTCTTATGGAAGATGGAACCATTACCGGCGATTACACCGGTACTTGGGAGGAAAAGGAAGGAAGCTATTTTGCCACCTTTGTCATTGGGGATGTAACCTATAAGGGCGTATTCTTCAAGCAGCATCATGAGCTGAAGGAAAGCGCAGAGGTAATGACCTTCACCGCTATTGGTGAAAATAACGAGACCATCTGGGGTGTGAAATATGCGGAAGGCACCACCTATGTGCCAAGAGAAATTAAGGAAAAGGGCATGCCTACATCGGATTTTGAAACTATCGATATCGAACCTATTCTGCTGTATACCTTTGATAATGCTGACGAGCTTGAGCTGGCCGGTGAGGCAAAGGTGGAGGACGGTGTGCTGCATCTTGCAACCAGTGAATCCTCCTACCATGAGACCTATGCAGTACTTCCGGATTTAACGGGCTATGATTTCTCCAAGGGAATTACCATAGCGGCAGATGTGCTGGTAAGTAAGTACGCAACGGATTGGACACCGCTGTTCATGCTTGGTGACGGTAAGGTAGGAGAGGGCTGTCAGAGTCTGGCATATCATTTTACACAGGGCTTCAGCAGTGTGACCGACGATGCTAACAATGAAAAGACAGGCTACTATGGTGTGGATATCAGCAAACCCTACACATGGGACTATTTCGCAAGTGAGTCCATGAGACACACCTGGTATCACATCGCCGTAACTATCCGTGAGGATAGGATGGCTACTTATGTGGATGGCAAGCAGGTGCAGTTTGTGGAAGGTGATTTTTCCACCATCATGGATACCTTTAAGGTAGCAACCGGCAATTATCTGGGTGGTTCCTATTACAACGACCCGGATTTTAGCGGCAAAATGGACAATGTAGCCATTTACAACACCTACTTAGCAAAGGATGAAGTGGGCTGGATTTCAGGAAAATAAATAGTGTAAATTAAAACAAGCTCTGGGAGAAATCTCAGAGCTTGTGTGCTTTTAAAAGTATTATTCTGCCAAATCCTCTTCGTAGTAAGCCTTCACGCGAATGGCCTGGCTGTAGTCGCCGAAGTCATCGCCGAATAAGGTACAGCCACCCACATTGGTGGTGTCCTTGGGCACTTCGATTTTAAAGGAGATGTAGCTGTTGTAATTAATGCTCAAATCCTGAATGGTTACATCGGAAATCTTGTAGGTTCCATCGATGAAGGTTCCGTCAGCATTGATAATCAGGGTCTTTAAAAGACCGTACTGATTTAAGAGCTCCGGCCACCAGCCCGGGCAGAGATATCCCTTACGGGCACCATAATCACCGGGACTTATCCACATTCCCAAAGGAATATTATTGATGGAGAAGTGGATATCGGATGGGTAATCTTCATTGTACTCCGGACATTCAGAAGAGATTTCAAAAGAAATCTGCAATTCTGTCAGAGTCTGACCTGCCTGTAAATGGTTGGGCAAATTATACTCCAGATAACCGGAATTAAACCACAAAATGCCGGCGTTAAAACGATCCGGGAAGGAGAAAACCTTCGGGTCGTCCAGGGCACCGATAATTTCCTTAGCGGTAGCCAGACCACAGGTAGGGGTTACATTACAATTGGTATAGTAGCCCACGCGAATGTCGTCGGTATAGCAGTGACGCTCTTCCTTTTTCGGTGCAAAGTCAATCATCAGTCGGCTATAACGCGGACGGATAATCTTCATGGTACCTCTTTTACCAGAGGTGGTTTTAATTTTGACAAGACCGGCTTCTTCCAGCTTACTTACATGCATGGAAATCGCACCATTGGTAAGACCAAGGGCTTCTGCCAGATCATTCATACTGAGTTTTTCGTCCTCATAAATCATTTCCATGATTTTCAGACGCATTGGTGTGCTCAAGGCTTTGAATACATTTTCCGCCTCTGCCACAGATTTAAAATATAACATAACAATATCCCCCAAAATACCACATAAGTATTCTTTCACTAATTACTATAACGAATTCATTAATTAAAGTCAACGCTAAAACAGTTTAAAAAGTGACGAAATTAAAGCGTTTTTAAACATTGTGGAAAAAAGAGTAAAACTGCATAAAATCAGCAATAAAAACTTGTGAAACTTTCGGTTTTTCTTTGGTTGACATTATAGGAAAATCATACTACTATTAAGATAGTTAAGGAAAATCTAAACTATTTTAGAATTCGTTAAAATAATAACTAAGGGGGCTTTTTAGGATGGCAAAACTGTATGTTAACCCGAAAATTCAAAAGGGACACTTAAATCCTGAATTGCAGGGACATTTTTCGGAGCATCTGGGAAGATGTATTTATGAAGGATTATATGTAGGTGAGAACTCAGATATTCCTAATACCAATGGTATGCGTAATGACGTGGTTGCAGCACTGAAGGAGATGCAGATTCCGGTGCTTCGCTGGCCGGGCGGATGCTTTGCGGATGAATATCACTGGAAGGATGGTATCGGTCCGAAAGAAACACGTAAGAAAATGATTAACACTCACTGGGGCGGTGTTGTGGAAGACAACAGCTTTGGTACCCATGAATTTATGGAGCTGTGTAAGCAGCTGGGCTGTAAGAATTACATTAATGGTAATGTGGGCAGCGGTACTGTGCAGGAGATGAGCGAGTGGGTAGAGTATATGACCTTTGACGGCGTATCCCCTATGGCGGACCTTAGAGCGAAGAATGGCCATGAGGAAAGCTGGAAGATTGATTACTTCGGCGTTGGTAATGAGAACTGGGGCTGCGGCGGAAACATGACTCCGGAGCACTATGGAAATCTGTATCGTCAGTTCCAGACCTATGTACGTAATTATAAGGCAGATGCACCGATTTATAAGATTGCCTGTGGTGCCAATGTAGCAGATTATTTCTGGACAAAGGGCGTGCTGGAGACAACTCATAAGCATACACCGCCACACCTTCATGGCTTTATGAACGGCTTGTCCTTACATTACTATACTCATCCGGGCGGATGGTCTAATAAGGGCAGCGCTACCGTATTTGATGAGGAAGAGTATTACAAGACTTTAAATAAGACGTTATTTATGGAAACCTTGATTAACAATCATGGTGCTATCATGGATGAGTTTGATCCCGAAAAGAAAATCGGTATGATTGTTGACGAGTGGGGAACCTGGTATGATGTAGAGCCGGGCACCAATCCGGGCTTCTTATATCAGCAGAACACCATGCGTGATGCATTGGTAGCAGGTATCAACTTAAACATCTTCAACAAGCACTGCGACCGTGTGAAGATGGCAAACATTGCCCAGATGGTAAATGTTCTGCAGGCTGTAATTCTTACCGAAGGCGAGAAAATGGTCTTGACACCTACCTATCATGTATTTAACATGTATAAGTATCATCAGGATGCAGAACTCCTCGACAGCTATATTGAGACCGAGGAAATCGGTATGGGCGAGTGGAAGGTTCCGAACCTTCACGAATCCGTATCCTTAGGCAAGGATGGCAAGATTCATGTGACCATCAATAATCTGTCAGTAACCGAAAGCTATGATATCGATGCTGTATTTACAGAGACCGCTATCAAGGGCGTGGAGGCTACGATCCTGACAAATGAGATGCATGCACACAATACTTTCGAGAATCCGGATGTAGTACATCCTGAAAAGTTCGATGGCGTTACCGTGGAAGGCAATAGTGTGAAGTTCACCATGCCTGCCTGCAGTGTAATGCATTTAGCATTAGAAATCTAAGAAAAGAGAGAGAAGAACATGGCAGAAGCAAAAATCAATGGCGTAATTACAGAATATAATGAAGCGTTTATTTTACAGCGTGCCGATCCATATGTATTAAAGGCACAGGACGGCAGCTATTACTTTACCGCTTCCGTACCTGCGTATGACAAGATTATCCTTCGTCACAGCGATACCTTAATGGGACTGAAGGATGCAGAGGAAGTAACCGTATGGACCAGACATGAAAACGGTCCTATGAGTAAGCATATCTGGGCTCCGGAGATTCACTATGTATTTGGTAAGTGGTACATCTACTTTGCAGCAGGTGAGCAGGAGGATATGTGGAAAATCAGACCTTATGTGCTGGAGTGTCAGGGACCAAATCCCATGACCGATGAGTGGGTAGAGCTTGGCAAGATGCAGAGAGCGGATGCGGATGAGTTCTCCTTCGAGGCATTCTCTTTGGATGCAACCATTTTTGAGAACAAGGGCGATTATTACTATGTATGGGCGGAGAAGGTAGGCGTTGGCCCACAGATTTCCAACCTTTACATTGCCAAGATGGAGACTGCAAACAAGCTGGCAACGGTGCAGGTGCTGTTAACCACACCGGATTATGATTGGGAAAGAATCGGCTTCTGGGTAGATGAGGGACCTGCGGTAGTGAAGAAGAATGGTAAGATTTATCTCACCTTCTCCTCCTCAGCAACCGGCGCATGCTACTGTATGGGTATGCTTTCCACCACCGAGGATATGGATTTACTTGACCCTCAGAGCTGGAAGAAGGAGCGTTATCCGGTAGTGAAGACCGATGAGGAAAAGGGTATCTATGGCCCCGGCCACAACAGCTTTACCAAGGACGAGAATGGCAACGATATCTGCGTATTCCACGCTCGTACTTATCCGGAAATCGTGGGTGATCCTTTATACGATCCCAACCGTCATGCGATGCTGATGAAGGTGGAGTGGGACGAAAACGACAGACCCGTATTTAATTACAACAAAACAGCAGATTTTTCATAAAGAGGATTTATAAGACAAGAGCTATTTAGAATTTTTTCTAAATAGCTCTTGCTTTTTATGAGGAAGAATGTTATATTCTATTTAGAAGAAATTCTAAATAGCTTTTGAAAGGAGGGAATCCATGGGATTTGCGGAAACATTTAAGGCACTGTCGGACCCCATTCGGCGTGAGATATTAGAAATGCTGAAGAAGGGGCAGATGTCAGCGGGAGATATTGGGAGTCATTTTGAGATGACCGGCGCCACCATATCGTACCATTTGAGCATCCTTAAAAAGGCAGGATTAATTAAGGAAAACAAGAACAAGAATTTTATTTATTATGAGTTAAATGCGTCAGTAGTTGAGGAGGTTTTGCTTTGGCTCAGCGATTTGACAGGAGGGAGTGAAGATAATGAAGGTAAGTAAGAGAACATTGATTATAACAAGTATTTTGATTTTATTACCCATAGTATTTGGTTTGCTGATGTGGGAACAGCTGCCGGATCCTATGCCCACCCATTTTGGTACGGATGGTCAGGCAGATGGATGGAGTCCCAAAAGCTTTGCAGTATTTGGGTTGCCACTGATTTTTCTGGTGGTACATCTAATCTGCATTTTTGCATCTACATCTGATCCCAAGAGCAAGAATTATAGCGAGAAGCTATTCGGTATTATCGTATGGCTTTGTCCGGTGCTTTCTATTTTTGCAGAGGGAATGACTTATGCATATGCACTGGGATATACCATGAATATGACAAAATATGTCATGATGTTTGTAGCAGTACTGTTTATTGTTATCGGTAACTATTTGCCCAAATGTAGGCACAACTATACTATGGGAGTGAAGCTTCCCTGGACGCTGGCAGATGAAAATAACTGGAATGCGACTCATCGTGTGGCAGGATATGTGTGGATTATCGGTGGTATGGTGATGCTGATAAATGCCTTCTTCTTTCACATGGGCATTTTCCTGGGAGTAACAGTAGTAATGGTACTGATTCCTACGGTGTATTCTTACATGTACTACCGTAAGCATGGTGTAGCAGAGAAGCGAGAGGAGGAGTAATATGGTATCCGGAAGTGTAGTATTAGCACTGTGGGTGACGTTGTTTATCAGCTTGTTTTTGCCCGTAATTATATTAATCGTATATGCTTTGAAGTACAAGAAAATGGGGGTAGTTTCTGGCTGGTTTGTGGGGGCAGCAGGATTTTTTGTAACACAGATTGTGGTGCGTGTTCCCATTTTAAGCGTGCTGGGAACACAGCAGTGGTTTATTGATTTTGCCAATAATAATTATGTGCTCTACGCTCTGATTTTGGGCTTTACAGCCGGTTTATTTGAGCTGGTGGGCAGATATGCGGCTGCGAAGCTTTTGAGTAAGAATCAGAGCTTTGAGAGGGGCTTTGCCGCGGGTCTTGGTCATGGTGGTATCGAAGCCATGGTTTTAATCGGTATGACCTATGTGTCCAATCTGCTCTATGTGGGAATGATTAACAGCGGCAGCTTTGATGCGGTGGTAGAGCAGACAGCAGCCCTGGGTGTGGACACCTCAGCACTGCTTTTAGTAAAGGAGCAGCTGGTAAGTGCTTCTCCAGTGCTGTTCTACTGCGCAGGCTATGAGAGAATTCTTACCATGATTGGACATGTGGCCATGAGCTTGATTGTCTTCTATGCTGTGTGGAAAAAGCAGGATGTGAAGGGCATTCTTGTCTGCCTGGCCCTGCACACATTGATTGACTCCGGCTCGGCCATTATCATGGGACTGAATCCCCAGGCAGCAGGACAGATGACATTTAATGGCACTTACGCAGCGGTGTATGGCTTCCTTACTGTGATGGCGGTAATCTTCGTGGTGATAATTGTGAAGATAAAAAAGAATTGGACGCTGAAAGCGGAAGCGTAATATGTGAAGAATAAGAAAGCCGGTATCTGTGGAAATAAAGCGCAGATACCGGCTTTTGTATTGTAAAAACAAAGTGACTTGGAGTGGAAGAAAGTAGTTGTAATGTAATTGGTTCATTGGTATAATGTAAATATACATATAGTCCGGAAACAATTGGTTTTCACGGTCTTTTGACCTTCTGTTTTCTGTGCCGGTTCCGGCGAGAATTTCTAGGCTCAAACTTAATAATTTGATAAAGGACTTTACACCATTAGAAAATCCGCCTATAATTATAGTATAGTTAGGAAAGGCGGTGGAAGGAATGGAAGAAATGACACCTGTAGAAAGACAAGATGCAAGAATGGCCATATTATACGAATTGAGGCTCCTTTTTACCAGAGAGGATAGCAAGGATCAGTACACACGAGACGAAATTCTGGCAAAGCTAGATGAATTGGCAATAGCAAACAAGTAACCCGTAAACCATGGTGTAAAGCCTTTTATGAAATGATTAAAAGCACAAGGACTACCTGTCCAATCTGAGCAGGTAGTCCTTTTATATTATAACAAATATGGAATTACATTTTAAATACAATGCCAAACACAGCACCACAAAGAATCCAGAAGGCCGGATGGAGCTTTTTCAGCTTTTTGTGGTTCATAGCCACATAGAAGATGATACATAAGGCCACGGAGAATATGGGGAAGCGAAAGCTTCCGTCCTCCGCGGTGAACAGGGAGGTTTCCCAAATTCCAAGGACTGCGGTAGCAATAAGTCCTGTCACAGCCGGACGGATAGTGCTGAACGCGGATTTCACATAGGGATTTTTGTTAAAGCTCTCCAGAATTTTTGCAACAATAACAATAACGATAATACTGGGAAGCACCAGGGATAAGGTGGCAACAAGTCCTCCCGCATATCCGGCGGCATTGTAACCTGCATAGGTAGCCATATTGATACCGATAGGACCCGGGGTACTTTCGCTTACCGCCAGCATACTGGCTACGTCGGCACGCTCATACCAGTCATGTCTGGAAGGAAGGTCCATAAGAAATGGAATGGTCGCAGGACCGCCACCTACCGCAAAAAGTCCAATCTGGAAGAACTCAATAAATAATTCTAAGAATACTCTCATACCTTAAGTCCTCCCGTTTTATATAAAATAATGCCCAGAACTCCTGCAATAATAACAATTAAAACGGTAGGAACCGGAGTAAAAAGCGCCAAAAGGAAAGCTATCACAGCCACAGCTCCGGAAAGAGCACTGACAATACTCTTTTTGGCCATGGTGACAATGGTATTCAGCATCAGGGCGCAAACCACAACCTTGATACCATTTACCGCATGGCTTACCCATACATTGCTGAGCCACTGGTTCAAAAACATGGCCAGAATGGAAATGATAATCAGGGATGGACTAATCATGCCCAGGGTAGCGAAAATACCACCCATAACACCCTTTCTCTTGTAGCCCACAAAGGTAGCAGTGTTTACAGCAATAATACCGGGAGTACACTGTCCCACCGCATAATAATCCAATAATTCGTCCTCCGTAACCCAATCCTTCTTTTCCACCAGCTCATGGGTCAGCATGGGAAGCATGGTGAGTCCGCCACCAAAGGTCAGCCCGCCGATGCGGAAAAAGGTGGCATATAGGGAAAATAATTCTTTCATAAAAAATGACGCCTTTCCAATGTTTATCTTATGTTTTTCGTAACTCAGACAATCATAAGATAAAATCAGAAAGACGTCAATAGAGGTAATTATTCTACTTTACCGGTAGTGTAGGCGGTAAGCTCCTCCGGTGTGGTGCAGCATACGGCACTCTTTAATTCTACCTCCGTAGCAGTGGTAGTAGTACATGGGAATACCATCTGGAAGGACTCAATCTGGGCAATCGGAGCACCGAGAGCAGCGTTTGCATCAAATACCAGACAGTACTTTCCATCCTCGGTAATGGTGAGGGTGTCTGTAGGAGAGGAGGTATCCCATACGGATACGGTTCCGTCCGCAGTTTTTAGCTGATAGCACCAGTACAGAGTGGCTTCTCCCAAATCAAAGTCTTCTACCTCAAAGGTAACTGCAATACCGATGGTGTTTGCCGGCATGGAAGTCACATCATATACTGTCAGTTCCGGGTCAAAGGCAGTCGCTACCTTTATCCAGGCATTGGCGGCATCACCGGATTCTTCCGCAATATCTGCAAGCAGAATGGAAGCAGGATTGCCCATTTTGAACATTGCAGTACCCGGCATAGGTGTTGGTGACGGAGTGGGTGCTTCCGTTGCCGCCGGTACACTTTCCGCAGGGGTGTTTTCTGACGCAGGCTCAGAAGGTGCGCCACAGCCACTAAGGGTTAATGCAAGAATTGTGCAAAGTAATAAAAGTCTCTTTTTCATATCTAACCTCCCAAAGTTTTGAATCATCGTAACATGGATTGCAGAATCGGACAATAAATGATATTCTTTTGATAGAACAATATGAACATGAGGTGTAAAATGTGGTATTATTCCTATCCCAAAACAGAGGATTTGCAAGGACTTCCCTTTTATATTGTCAGCATAGGACAGCACGAGCTACAACCGGCAGTAGTGAAGCCGGAGGGACATCCCTATGACCAGTTTTTTTATGGGGAGACCGGTTCCGGAAAGCTGGAAATCTTCGGGCGCCGAATTAATCTTCCGGCGGGGAGCGCTTTCTTTGTGCCGGCAGGGGTGCCTCACCAGTATTATCCCGATGGCGATGTATGGGATTTACGCTGGGTGTCCTGCGCGGGAGATGGGTTAAAAGCACTGTATAAATTGATTGGGCTGGAAGGTGGTAAGGTATATCCGTTAAAAACCACCATCTTTCTGGATGCCATTATGAAGCGAATGCACAGGGAGCTTCTATACGATAAGGAAAAGGGCAATTATTTTGCATCCGCCCATCTTCATGAATTCATTATGGAATTTGCCAGACAGTGTGAGATGATTGCACCGGGGAAGGAAGCGGTGGAGCAGGAAAATGTATATGAGAAAAATATGTCCGTTCTGCGGGATTATATTGATTATCATTTTATGACCCATATCAGCGTACAGGATTTGTGCGATTTGATTAAGGTGTCGCCCCAGCATTTGTGCCGGGTTTTTAAGGAGTGTACCGGGAAACGCCCCACAGAGTATATCAATATGATTCGCATCGAGAATGCCAAAAAGCTCCTGCTTTCTTCCACCCATTCCATTGAAACCATTGCCCTGTGGTGCGGATTTGAGAATTGTAATTATTTCTGTAAGACCTTTAAAAAGCAGGAAAACATGACGGCGAAGGAGTACCGTCTGCAAAATCAGAGCTAGCTTTATATAATAATGTCAAAATGCACAATTTTCCGGTCTCGAATTTAGACTTTAGAACATTGTCACAGAGCTGTAAAAAGGGTTAAATAAAAGTAAGAAAACAAAAGGAGCTTCACTGCAAAGAAGGAGAATAGCCATGATTCGTTTATTTGAGCAGCATAAGGTACGTCCACAGAAGGAGCTGGAGGGCATCTGGAGATTTGTAAAAGAGGATGGTAAGGAATATTCCCTGCCGGTGCCGGGATGCTGGGAGCAGCACCCGGAGCTTATGAATTACCGGGGAACGGGCAGCTTTTACCGCAGGGTGGAGGTTTCTCAAGATTGTAATTTGCGACTGGAATTTAAGGGGGTCAGCCACACCGGAGATGTATATTTCGATGGGGAGAAGATTGCACATCATTACAATGCATTTACCCCCTTTTCTGCGGTGGTGAGAAATGTAAAGAAGGGAAGCCACGAAATCAAGGTGTTTGTGGACAATCGCTTCACAGAGGAATCTTCTCTTCATGTGCCCAACGATTACTATACCTATGGCGGTCTGACCCGACCGGTAGCCATGGAGGAGTTGGGTGATGTTTATATTAAAAATGTACATTTCCTGCCTACGTTGGTTGATGGGAAATGGCAGGGAACTACTACGGTAAAAGTAGAGAATTTATCGGAAAGAGATAAAAACGTGACAGTAAAGGTAAGCCTTGCAGGAGTGAGTGAAGAGAGCCAGGTATCTCTGGCAGCAGGAGCTACCGCGGAAGTGGTATTGACACAGGAATATGAGGATGTTAAGGAATGGAATGTAGGTGAGGCGAATTTGTATTATCTGGAAGCACGCCTCTTGGATGACTGGATTCTGGTGGACGATTTCATTGACAGAGTGGGCTTCCGTCAGGTGACTGTAGAGGGCAGACGCATCAAAATCAATGGTAAGTCTGTATTCTTAAAGGGCTTTAACCGACATGAAGATTATGGCAAGATTGGTTGTGCTATCCCGGTGCAGCTGATGGCGCAGGATATGGACTTGATGCAGGAGCTGGGCTCAAACGCCGTGCGTACCTGCCATTATCCCAATGACGAGCGTTTCCTGGATTTATGCGATGAAAGAGGTATGCTGGTGTGGGAGGAGAATCACGCCAGAGGCTTTGATTTAAAGAAGATGCAGAATCCTCATTTTGACAGACAGTGCGAGGATTGTATCAACGAGATGATTGAGTATCATTACAATCACCCCTCCATCGTGATTTGGGGAATTTTGAACGAGTGCGCCAGCGAGACCCCGGAGGGAAGAGAGAAGTACAAAAAACAGTTTGAACAGATTAAGTCCCTGGATACATCTCGCCCTACTACCTTCGCGACATGCAGGCATTTCACGGATATCTGTTTGGATCTGCCGGATATGGTATCCTTCAACATCTATTCGGGCTGGTATCAGGATATCTCCGTGAAGGAGCGTCATGAGCAGGAGATGGATTGGATTGAAAGTACAGGCGGAGCCGGAAAGCCGGTGATTGTCAGTGAGTTTGGCGCGGGTGCTATTTATGGTAACAGAGACCGCACCAGAGCAAAATGGAGCGAAGAGCGTCAGGCAGATATTATCAAAGAAAATCTGTTGGCATATGCGGAAGATGACAGACTTAGCGGCACCTTTATCTGGCAGTTTGCAGACTGTCGCGTAACTCAGGAAGAGTGGTTTGCTGTGCGTCCTCGTAGCTACAACAACAAGGGTGTGGTGGACGAGTACCGCAGACCCAAGGAAGCCTTTGATGTGGTGAAGGAGTTGTTCCCCTTATTACAGCCAAGGGAGGAATAACAGGCATAAACTAAGATGTTGGCTGTCGGAGCCTGCGGCGGTACTCACCGGGAGTACAACCCTCCTTTTCTTTGAAGAGGCGGATAAAGTACTCGTAGCAGGAGAAGCCGCCTTGGGCGGCAATGGTTTTGATGGGCTTGTCGGAGTAGCGCAGTCGGTGGATGATGTGCTCCAGGCGCAGATGGTTGATGTATTCCTTGGGGGTAGTGCCCAAGGTTTCCCGGAAGATGCGATAGATGTATCCTTCCGAAACCTGGAAGCGGGTAGCCAGCTCCTCCACGGTCTGAATGAAAACGTAGTTTTCTTTTACATAAGCAAGAATAAGAGAGGCTTTACTTTCCTGCCGATAGGGATGGGGAAGGGAAGCCTCTTTTTGGGTGGTATCCAGCGCGGTGGTAATCTGCTCCAGAAGCTGTCCCAGCTTCAAAAAGGCAAAGGGGGAGCCGGGCTGGAAGCTATCCACGATGGTCTGGGTGGCAGCAAGCTGCTTTGCAGAAAGATGAATAACATGCTTGTTGAAGCATTTCAGCAGATGCTTTCTGGCGCTTTCCCCGAAATACTGCTTTAGGAATTCTCCGGAAAAGTGCACGCAGATACCGGAAAAAGGCGTGGTTCCCTTGCTGTGGTGGGGATGATTCGGAGCAAAAAGCGCCACGTCCCCGGCGAGGGTCTCATATTCCTCCTCATCTATGGAGACAATACGCTCTCCGCTTGTCAGGATATACAATTCATAACTGTTATGGAAGTGAGCATAGGGCATGGTCCAGGCGTGGTCAATGCTTTCCCGACTGATTTCCAAAGAAGTATTAATGTTGGCACGTTTGGTCTGCATGAGAATCCTCCATAATGTTCATTATCAAAAGTATACTATAAGTCAATACAATATGTAAATATGTTCATGATGGGTCATTTTATTGTAACTACAGTAAGGATATAATCGAGATAGAAATGAATCATAGAAGCTTGGGAAGTGAGCCGCAATACGAAATAAGGAGGATATGTATGGAACAGATAAAGGAACCGCTATTTTATGCAAAGGCAGCAGTGGAGACCATGATGCGGAGGTTTGAGGCACCGGCTTTGCCACCGGTGGGACGCTTTCACTATCATCAGGGCGTGTTTTTATCTGGGGTGTACCAGACCTACCTTCTTTGCAGGGACGAGAGATATTTTGAATATATGAAGGCCTGGGTGGATGCCATGATGGACGAGGAGGGCAATATTTTTGAATGCGATCATGGGCAGATGGACGATATTCAGCCCGGAATTCTGCTTTACCCTCTGATAGAGCGTACCGGGGAGGAAAAATACCGAAAGGCTCTGGAAACCTTAATTGAAGTGATGCGTAAGTATCCTAAAAATAAAGAGGGCGGCTTTTGGCACAAGGCCTGGTTTGCCAATGAAATGTGGTTGGACGGTCTGTACATGGGCGGCCCGATTTTGGCGGAATATGCCGCAAAGTATAATGCACCGGAGTTTTTCGATGAGGTGGCTTCTCAGGCGCTTCTTATGGAGAAGGTGACCAGGGATGAGAAAACCGGACTGCTTTACCATGCTTACGACAGCGAGCGGGCTGCAGAATGGGCGGACAAGGAAACCGGACTTTCTCCGGAGTTCTGGGGGCGTTCCATGGGCTGGGTACCGGTAGCGTTACTGGATGATTTGGATTTTCTGCCGGAAAACCATCCAAAGCGCGAGGAGCTGGAGCGCCTAATAGCAGAGCTTTTGCAGAACCTTTGTAGGTATCAAGGCCCGGACGGCAGATGGTACCAGGTGGTGGATAAAATAGAAAATGAGGACAACTGGCCGGAAAATTCCTGCACCTGCCTGTATGTGGCAGCCATTTGCAAGGCGGTGGCAAAGGGAATTCTGGAGGAGGCCTATCTGAAATATGCCAAGAAGGGCTATGAAGGAGTGATTCAGAGCCTGACCTTTGAGGGTGAAGACATCCAGATTGGCAATGTGTGCGTGGGAACCGGCGTGGGAGATTACCGGCACTATATTAATCGCCCTACATCTACCAATGATTTGCACGGTGTGGGTGCATTTCTGATTATGTGTGCTTGGGCAGAAAAGTATGGCAAAGATATGTTTTAGGGAGAAGGTCAAATGAAAACAAACTTTAATAAGGACTGGAAATTCTATCTGGGAGATTTAGCTCCCCATACAGGCTGGGACAGATGGAGCGGTGCTAAGGCAAAGGCCTGTGGCTTTGGTGCTGCTGCGGCGAGTCTGGACGATAGTAAGTGGCGTAGAGTAACCCTTCCTCATGATTTTGTGTCTGAAGGAGAGTATAGTCGCAGAACCAGTGAAGGAAATGATATGCGGGATATTCCTGAGATGGAGAGCATCGATTCCAGACTTTTCGCAGCAGGCTCCTTAGAGGGAGGAATCGGCTGGTATCGCAAGCATTTTGACTTGAATATCAAGCAGGGACAGCGGGTATTGCTTCATTTTGAGGGAGTATACCGCAACAGTACCATTTTCATCAACGAATATTATGTACAGAGCCACACCGGGGGCTATGATTCCTTTATCGTGGATGCCACGGATTTTGTGAATTTGCAGGGGGAAAACCTGATTGCCGTGCGGGTGGATTCTACCGGCAGAGAGGGCTGGTGGTATGAAGGCGGCGGCATTTACCGGAATGTGTGGCTGGAAATAAAAGAAGAGGTGTACTTAGAGCCCTGGGGCGTGCAGGTGACCTATGATTTGTATGATGGGAATAATGCGATTATCAAGATAAATGCAGAGGTGAATAGTAAAGCACTGTCAGAGAAGAATCTCCGCATGGAGCATCATCTTCTGGGAACGGACAGCCGGGTGGAAGAGGAGCTGAGTGTAGAGAGCTGGGAGAGCCAGAAGGTATACGGGGCCATGAATGCAGAAAAAATCACCCTTTGGGATTTGAATAATCCCCATTTATATAAGCTGGTTACCCGATTATATGAGGGGGATACTCTTTTGGATGAGGAAGAGACTACTATCGGTTTCCGGAGCCTGACCTTTGATGCGGAAAAGGGCTTCTTCCTGAATGATAGATATGTGAAAATTCAGGGCCTATGTTGTCATCAGGACCATGCAGGTGTGGGAATCGCCTGCTATAAGGATATCTGGGAATATCGTTTCAAGCAGATGAAAGGCATGGGCATGAATGCGTACCGCAGTGCCCACCATATGATGGCGCAGGATGTGCTGGATTTGTGCGACGAGCTGGGAATCCTGGTGATGGGCGAGAGCAGACGCATGAGCAGTGCACCCGAGGATTTGGAGGCAATGGAGACTCTGGTGAAGATGAGCCGTAATCACCCCAGCGTATTTATCTGGAGTATCGGAAATGAGGAGATCTTCTCCCAGGATAAACCGGAGACCATTCGTACTACGATTACCTTAAAGAAGCTGGTGGAAAAGCTGGATGGTACCCGTCCCATCACCAGTGCGGTGGTGTGCTGGAATGGTGTGGAGCGATTTGACACCGCCGAAAAATATGAGGACGTTACACAGCACCTGGATGTGATGGGCTTTAACTATTGTAGAACGGCATGGGACCCCTATCATGTGTCGAAACCGGAGCAACCTATTATTGTGACAGAAGCGTCAGCTAACAGCGGAACCCGTGGATGCTATGAAACCAATGAGGATGCGGGCCAGTATTATATTCTTGACCCGGAGAACGAAAGTAAGTGTAAATCCGGGAAAAAAGCGGTGAGAAAGGACATGGCGGAGGACGAGTGGAAGTATGTGGCAGACAGGGATTTCCTGATGGGTACCTTCCTGTGGACAGGAATGGACTACCGAGGAGAACCGACACCTTTGTCATATCCGTCCGTGTACTCTCATTTTGGAATCTTGGATTACTGCGGCTTTGCAAAGGACAATTTTTATTACTGGAAAAGCTGGTGGCAGCAGGAGAATGTGATGCATCTTTTTCCTCACTGGAACCATCAGGGAAAGGAAGGACAGCCTCTGACCATATACTGCTACAGTAATCTGGATGAGGTGGAGCTTTTCGTAAACGGAGAAAGATATGGAAAGAAAGCCATGGAGAAAAATTGGTACCTTTCCTGGGAAAATGTAATCTACCAGCCGGGAGTATTATCCGCCAAAGGTTATCGCAATGGTGAGGTCGTGCTGGAAGAGAAGGTGGAAACTACCGGATATGCCAGCCGGCTTACCATTTCCCCAGTGAAGGAACAGGTTGTGCCTGATGGTATGGCGATTTTCAATATTTCCGTAGAGGATGAACAGGGCAAAGAGGTGCCCACAGCAAATCCTCTGGTCTATATCCATGTGTCCGGCGGTGAATTTGTAGGAACCGGCAATGGTAACCCGGGAGACCATGACAGTGAAAAACGCCCCGTGCGCAGAGCCTTCCACGGAAAACTGCAGGTGATTGTGCGGGCAAAAGAGGCAGAAAAAATAGTGGTAAAGGTAACTGCCGAAGGACTACAAAGTGCTGACAGTTGTGTCATTATAGAGTGAGCAGCAAAGGAGTGACAAAGGATATGTTAACAGGAGCAAAGTGGGTAGGAAGTCCTATAGAAGGGGTACATACCGGAGCGGTATGGGACTATGAGATAAACAAAAATCTGCCGGTGTATGAGGGGAAAGCTGAGCTTTTCTTCGCGGCCAGGGATTTGGATAACGGCCTTCGTTTGGAAATCAATGTGGCGGAAAGCAGAGCATATTTTTATGAGCACACCGACAGAGCCTGGGAGGGACCACACAAGGATGGTTTCCACAGGGAAGTGTATGTGCTGGGAGAGAACTGTGGATATCCGATATCGGAGAATGCAGGAATTGTGGATAAGGAGCATATTTCCATTCGTCTCCATGTGGTAAAGCGTCAGGTCTCCTTATGGGTGGAGGATGTTCTTGTGGTAGAATCCGCAGAAATTCTCCCGGAAAATCACCCGGCAAGGCCCCGGAAGAACTTCCGCATGATGGAGGGAATCCGCCGGGAAGCCGGAGAGCCCTTTACGTTGGAGAATGCCTGTCCGGCAGTGATGGTGCGAAAGGCCATTATCCCGGCTCAGGGAAAGGAGCTGAGGAAAGCCGTACTGTACACCACTGCCAGAGGCTTTTATGAGTGCTACATTAACGGAGAGAAGGTAGGCGAAGAGTACTTTGCACCGGGCTTTACGGATTACCGTCTGCGCATCGACTATCAGGAATACGATATCACGGACAAGGTGATAAATGCGGAAATGGCCATTTATACCGCCATCATTGGCAAGGGCTACTACAGTGGCTTTGTGGGCTACAGCGGTGCCCATATCTATGGAACGGAGAATTCCTTCTTATCCAAGCTGGTATTTACTTATACGGATGGCACCGTGGAGGAGGTCTGCACCGATGAGGAGACCTTGTATACGGACAAGTGCCCCGTGCTCTATGCGGATTATCTGGATGGAGAGTATTACGATGCCAGACTGGAGGAGGAGCTGGAAAATCCGAATAACTGGGTACCCTGCGGTATCAAGGAGGAACCGGGTGAGGTGATTCCTACGAATGGCAACTTTCCGGAGGAGAAAAAGCCGCACTTTACCTTGACAAAACAAAACTACCCGGGAGCGAAATGTATTCAGGTATTAACGCCGGTATCTGTGACGGAGCAGCCCAAGGGACATTTTGTATATGATTTTGGCCAGAACATGGTGGGTACGGTGCGAGTTACCTTTCAGGGAAAGCGTGGCAAATCCTACAAGCTCCGCTACGGCGAGATGTGTTACCGGAATGGTGAAATCTACGTGCAGAACCTTCGCACCGCAGCCAATACGGATGTATACGTGTGCAAGGGTGCGGAGGTGGAGACCTTTGAACCCAGTCTGGTATCCCACGGCTTCCGTTATGTGGAGGTTACCGGAAACGGCTATGATCTGGAAAATGGGGACGATATCCTTTCCATAGAAGGGCTTGTCATCAGTAATATTGGGGCGCAGGTGGGAGATTTCTCCTGCTCCGACCAGCTCCTCAATAAATTACAGAGCAATATCCGCTGGGGACAGATTGATAATTATCTGCTGACCCTTACCGATTGTCCACAGCGAAATGAGCGAATGGGGTGGACCGGAGATGCCCAGGTTTTTGCGCCCACGGCGGTGTTTAATATGGAGGCAAGAGCCTTTACGGAGAAGTGGCTCCGGGACCTTAAGGATGCCCAGCTGATGTACAACCGGGGTGGTGGCGTGCCCGATACGGCACCTCTGGGCGGGGATAACCGCAGACTTACCAGTGGCGGCTGGGGGGATGCCTCGGTGATTGTGCCCTGGGAGCTGTATTTGGAATATAGTGATAAGAAGATTTTAGAGGACAATTTTGATATGATGCAGGCCTGGGTGGAGTACCAGCGGGGCTACGAGTCCGAGCCGGGTATCCAGGGAGAGCAGCCAAGGGGTGACCATCTGGCTTACGACACCTCCACACCGTTTTTGCTTTGTGCTACCGCTTATGCAGCCCGCAGCGCGGATTTACTGTCCCGTATTTGTGATGTGCTGGGCAAGGAGGCTTTGGCGGCGGATTATAAACAGCGCTTTGAGGAGATTAGGGCTGCGTATCAGCGCAAATGGGTAAAGGAGGATGGCACTCTGAACATACCTACCCAGACCGGCTATGCTCTTTCCATCGACTTTGGCTTGCTGGAGGAAAAGCATATGGCCGGGGCAGCAGCGGACTTTCTGCGTACTATCGAGGAAAGAGACGGTCATTTGTCCGTGGGCTTCCTTGGTATCGCCCATCTTTTGCCTGCACTTACAAAGATTGGCAGGGATGATGTGGCCATGAGCATCCTGATGAAAAAGGAGAATCCCGGCTGGCTTTACAGTGTGCTGAATGGCGCCACCACCATCTGGGAGCGCTGGAATTCCTACATTGCAGAGACGGATACCTTCGGGGATGTGAATATGAATTCCTTTAATCACTACGCCTATGGTGCGGTGGGTGACTGGATGTACCAAAATCTCTTGGGCATTCGGAGAGCGGCACCGGGGTATGAGAAGCTGATTTTGGCACCCAAGCCCCTTGGTGGCCTGACCCATGCAGAGGGCTACCATATCTGCCCTTATGGACGGATTGAATCTGTATGGACGCTGGAGGAAGGCGGCTTCCGATATCATGTGAAGGTGCCGGAGGGCGTGATTGCCACGGTGATTTTACCGGATGGAACAACCTATGAGAATGTGGTAGAAGGAGATTACACTTATGTTAAATAATATCTTAGATTTTGGTGCGGTGGCAGACGGCAGTACCCTGTGCACCAGAGAGATTCAGAGAGCCATTGATCTGTGTGAAAAGGGCGGCACGGTGCTGATTCCCAAGGGCGTTTTTGTCACCGGCGCGCTGTTTTTAAAAAGTAACATGACCCTTCGATTTGAGGAGGGGGCAAAGCTTCTGGGAAGCAGTAATATCGAAGATTACCCCATCAAGGGAGGTCCCTATGAGGGACTGGACCAGCTGAATTTTGCCAGCGTTTTAAATACGGATGGTGCACAGTATGAGAATATCACCATCGAGGGTAAGGGTATCATTGATGCCAATGGAAAAGCCTTATTTAAGCCTCAGCTGGATAAGCTCCTGGTGAAGCGTGGCAGATGTATCTGGTTAAGGAACGTGGAGAATCTGGTGATTAAGGAGGTAACCTTCCGCCAGTCGCCGGCATGGTGTGTGCATCTGATTTACTGTAAAAATGTGCATTTGGACGGAATTCAGGTGTATTCCAAGTACGACGAGCAGGGCGTGCCCTACGGAATCTTCAACGGGGACGGAATTGATGTGGATTCCTGCCAGGATGTACATATTGAAAACTGCATTATCGGTAGTCAGGATGACAGTATCGCAGTGAAATCCGGAAGAGATGCGGAAGGGAGACGTGTGGGCATTCCTTCCAAGAATATTTTGATTGAGAATTGTCAGTTTATCAGTGGTTTTGGCGTGGCTATGGGTAGTGAAATGGCCGGTGGTGTGGAGAATGTGACCGTGCGGAACTGTACCTTTAAGGATACCTTCAGCATCGCCAGTCTAAAAGCCATCCGTGGCAGAGGAAATTATATCCGCAACATTCGCTATGAGAACTGCACCCACGATAATCAGAGCACGGAGCATAAAGATACCAAGTGGTTCCGCGGTGCCATTTATCTGGATGGCTTCTACGGCAGTGAGGAGTTTGATGCGGATACTCCGGTGGCCATTGATGATGGCACACCGATCATTGAGGATATCTATCTCAAGAATCTGGATGTGAAGACTGTAGCCGGCAATGCCGTTTATCTCTATGGGCTTCCCGAGAGACATTACCGCAACATCTACATGGAGAACGTAACCGTCCATGGCAAGTATGGTATGAAGATAAAAAATATCGATAATTTGCAGATGACCAATGTGGAAGTGACATACGACGAAGAGGGCTAATATGCTTCGAAGAAATTGGTTGAATAGGACAAACTATTTGCAGAATATCTACAAAACAACGACACAGGACGGTATAGCACCTTTTTGCAGAATTATATAACATGCGGTATGAAAGAGAACTTTCATTTTTTTGTAACAAAATGAAATTAAAAACTAGGAATTTTGTCCTATTTTCAAGAAAAGTGTCGATAATAAAGAAAAAGCGGAAATTAAATAATGTTTGTTATTAAATCAAAGAATTGTTTTCCTTTTAGAAACAAAAACTATGAGAACAGGCTCTTGTAGAAAAGTAGTCTAAAATTGTTTTTGAATTGTGTATGATAAGATATTTATACAATATACACATATTGAAGAGAAGAAACAATAGGAAGAAGGTACGTATACCATTCGTGCACCAGAAAATACCACTGGTGCACGAATTTTTTTGATTGCGCAAAAATGTGTTATATTTTATTGTTAAATAAGTGAAAGAAGGTGAGATACATGCGGATTGGCATATGTGATGATGAGAGAGCCCAGCAGGAGTTGCTTAGGAGCTATGTGGAGAAATGGGCGGAGGATAATCAGGAAAAGATAGCAATACATTGCTTCATGAGTGCAGAGGAGTTTCTGTTTGCCTGGGAAGAGGATAAGAGCTTTGACCTATTGATTTTGGACGTGGAAATGGGGGAAATGAATGGTATGGAGCTGGCAAAGAAGCTGCGCAATCAGGATGCGGAGGTTCCCATTCTCTTTGTTACCGGCTACGAAAGGTATATTGCCATGGGCTATGAGGTATCCGCCCTTCACTATTTGCTAAAACCCATCCGTCCGGAAAAGCTGTGGGAGCAGCTGGGCCGCATCAGGGATCGCCGGAAAAGTATTGAGAAAATCTGGTTCCAGACCGCAGAGGGCAGTATCGTGGTGCCGGTGGAGGATATCTGGTACATAGAGGCGGACAGACACAATTGTATCTTGCATTTTGGAGAGAAACAGCAGCAGATTAAGCATGCACTGAGCTATGTGATAAAGCTTCTTCAGCACCGCAGGGAGCTGGTGTCCTGTCATCGAAGCCTTTTGGTGAATTTGCAGCATGTTTCCATGATTGTGAAAAATGAACTGGTGATGGATAATGGTGAGAGATTGCCCATCAGCAGAAGTCTGACGGGAAGTGTAAACCAGGCATTTATCCGTCTGTTTCAGAGAAATTAAGAGAGAAGACATATGAGAGAATTGTTATTTTTTATAGGAGGAGCAGGGGCATCCGGTGTGCTGCTCTGGCTGGTATTGTTGCCCCGTTATGTAAATCGGCAGATTAAGAATTTTCAGGATGAGCTGGTGGACAAGCACTATGCCGAGGTGGAGAATATTTACCGCAAGATGCGGGGCTGGCGTCACGATTATCACAACCATATGCAGGTATTGAAGGCTCACATGGCACTGCGGCAATATGACCAGGCTGAGGGGTATCTGGACATGCTGGAGAGCGATTTAACCACAGTAGATACCGTGCTGAAAACCGGTAATGTGATGGTGGATGCCATTTTAAACAGTAAGCTGTCCTTAATTGGAGAGAAGCACATCGCCGTGGACGCAACGGCTCTGGTGCCCGGAAATATCGGCATTTCCGGTGTCGATCTGGCAGTTATCATCGGCAATCTTCTGGACAACGCCATGGAAGCATGTATGGAGATTGAGAGAGAGAACCAGCGCTTCATCCGCATATACATTGATATCATGAAAAAGCAGCTTTACATCTCCGTCACCAATTCTACCAAAGGTACCGCTCCCAAGGTGGGCAGCAGCTTCGTCACCACCAAGTCCGGGAATCATGGCTACGGACTTCTGCGCATTGACAGCATCGTCCACAAATACCATGGCTACATCAACCGCCAGGCCGAGGACGGGATATTTGCTACGGAGATTACCTTGCCGCTGGAGTAGGTGATATCTGGATGTTATATAGCTATTGTAGTGTAGATTTCGGCTTGCGGGGGTATAGGCAGAATGCGTGTAATCTGATACCCTGCGGACTAGTTAAAATACATATAAAAATGTCTTTATTGAGCTGTCAGAGGGTACAGGTACGTTCAAGTAATTTCAGTACCCCTCCTTCAAGAAAAAGCGGGGTACCAGATAGTGAATAGAGAAAATCGGTTCCTTTTTGGATATTATTCAGTCGTTTTTTGGACTAATTTCCAGCTGAAACAGGGTATGGCGGAGTTCAAATTTTGTATATACCCCGACACGAGTGTCATATCAACAAGTATATATAAATTCTCATTCAAGGAGGCACATATGATTATCAGAGAAGCAAAAGGAACGGATGCAGAGCAGTTGAAGGCATTGTATTTTGAGTATTTAACCCACTTCCCTCCCAAGGAAGAACAGAATATGCAGCAGTGGAGTGCGCTTCTTGATAAGTTCGCAGATGACGAAAACATGTACTTGTTGGTGGCAGAGGAGGATGGAAAAGTGGTTTCCACAGTACAGATGGCCATTATTGAGAACCTGACCCACAATGTACGTCCCTTTTCAGTAATTGAGAATGTAGTAACGCATGTGGATTACCGGGGACGAGGGTATGCATCAGTTCTCTTGAAAAGAGCTTCAGAAATTGCGTCAGAGCGTAGATGCTATAAGGTTTTCCTGGAGACCGGCTCCAATAAAGAAAGTACCTTAAATTTTTACCGAATTAATGGATTTGTCATTGATGAGAAGCATTCCTGCTTAAAGAGATTGTAGCATATAACAAATAGACCTTGCATAAAATCTATGTAAATGTTATAGTAAACTTGAAGTGTGGTACTAGGTTGTACCCCTTGCAAATATGTTAGTCTAAAAAATAAACCACAACTTTGGCGAGGGGTGGTTTATTTTTTGTCCTTATGACTTATCTCATATACGAGACCTATAAGTGCTACAATAAACAATCCCATTTGGATCAAGTTCTCATATGTAACATACATAGGCATCTCCCCCTTTCTCAAGGGGCAACCGTTCCCACAAACAATACTATACCAAAAGATAAACTATAAAGCTATAAACATTTTACTTTTGCTATTATAAAGAATAATATTATAATATAAAGTGGAAAGGGGTGAACCGCATATGCGATATATTCGAGGTAACTACTCGGTGCAGTTGTAAAATCTGATAACAGGTTGCATCGAGGTTAATCCATATTATGTGATCAGGCAACTGCACCGTGACGTATCATTTAGCAAAATACGAAAAGGAGTAGTTATATTATGAACAAGGAAGAATTATTAAAATACTGGTTACACGAAGAGGAAATTGCACACATTCACGGATGGGATTTCTCCCATATCCGAGGAAAATATGAGGAAGGAAATGATTTATCCTGGGACTACCGGGAAATCATCAAAAAATACCTGTCACCGGACATGAAGCTATTGGATATCGATACCGGTGGCGGGGAGTTTTTACTTTCCTTACAGCATCCAAATCACAATCTGGCTGCCACGGAGAGCTACCCTCCCAATGTGGAGCTTTGCAAGGATGTCTTACTACCGTTGGGGATTGATTTTAAGGAGGCGGACGGATGTGATGACAGATATCCTTTTGCGGACCAGAGCTTTGATATGGTCATAAACCGCCATGGTGAGTTCAATGCCAAGGAGATTTGGCGAATCCTGAAACCGGGCGGACTGTTTATCACCCAGCAGGTGGGCGCGGAAAATGACAGGGAACTGGTAGAGCTTTTGCTAAGGGAGGTTCCGCCATTGCCATTTCCCAGACAGTATCTGGAAATCATACAAAGGGAGTTTGAAGATATAGGTTTCACAACCATAGAGGCGCAAGAAGCATACGGTCCCATCTGCTTTTATGATGTGGGAGCGCTTGTGTGGTTTGCAAAGGTGATTCCCTGGGAATTTCCCGATTTCAATGTGTGGGACTGCGCAGAAAAGCTCTATAGAGCACAGGAAATTCTGGAAAGTAAGGGTGTGATTCAAGGAAGAACACACAGATTTTTACTATGTGTCAGAAAATAAGCTTTTGAGACAGACCTTGTCTCAATCGGAAAAACAGGGCATTTGCTCACTTTGTGTCCTGTTTTTTCTTTGCGATCGAGAGTAATCTGCAATCATCAGGAGGTCGACAGTTATGGATCAAATCAAAATTGGCAATTTCATTAAAGAACTGAGAAAAGAAGAAAAACTTACCCAGGAAGAGCTTGCGGAAAAGTTTCAGGTGGCACGGAGAACCGTGTCCAGGTGGGAAACTGGAAGCAATCTGCCGGATTTGGACATTCTTATAGAAATGGCAGATTTTTTCAATGTTGATCTCCGTGAAATTTTAGACGGAGAAAGGAAAAGTGAGAAAATGGACAAGGAATTAAAGGAAACCGTATTAAAGGTTGCAGAGTACAGCAACGAGGAGAAAAAGAGAGGTACAAGGATGGTGCTTATCTATTTTGTGGTGGGAATCGTTGCACTGATAGTGAACACAGCGATGGAATTTGCCCAGCTGGGGGAAACCTTTTGGGTAGGATTTGTGAAGGGAGGTACCATAGGCGCGGCAATAGTCGCCATGATTATGGGAATCCTTTATGCTACCGGAAATTTGAATAAGGTTTTTACATTCAAAAGAAGATTGCTGGGTAAGGAGTAAGAAGGCGGAACAGGATATAATCGCAATTCGTGCACCAGGAGTGACAACTGGTGCACGAATTGTTTTTTTATGGGGAAATGTAGTATACTGAAAGGAGTTATTTTATATATACCCTGACAGGAGTGTCAGAAAGCAGGAAAAACAACTTATTAAGAATGTAAATGCAAGGGGGACTATATGAACAACATGTATCATATCACCGCTGACAAGCAGAAGCGGAAGTACGGCTATGCCAGCAATGTGATTTATTTTTTCAAGCAGATGAAGAGCTGGAACAAGTGGATGTTTTTCTGTGCATTTTTGGAGATTGTGCCGCAGACCTTGGCGCGTTTTCTGGGGGACTTATTGCCGGCCTCACTGGTGAGTGGACTGGAGAAGCGGGGCACGGTGCTGCAGGTTCTGGGGCCGCTCTTTGCCATAGCCCTGGGTATGCTGGTGCTGAATATGCTGGCCAGTGCGATTAACAGCTATTATTATGAGCAAACCAATTATTTTCTGCTACATTTCGTGCGTAAGTTCACACACAAGGTGGTGGATATCGATTATGAGCGTTTAGAGGATGCGAACTACAAGGATATCAAGGACAATGCCTGGGGCAGTGCACGTATGGGAAATGATATTTACCGTGCCTGCGGTGCGGTGACTGCCCTGCTTACGGGCCTTATCACAGCGGTGATGTACGGCATCATCCTTGGTAGCAAGAGCTTTGTCATATTGCTGGCGGCATTTTTTAGTATAGCTATCAATCTGTATCTGCTGGGCGTGGCCCGTAAGATGCACGGTAAGTACTTCGGCAAAATCAGTAAGTATTCCAAGGGTGAGGCTTACATCTCGGAACGTTGTATGGATTCCGCAGCGGGTAAGGACATTCGTATCTACAAAATGCTGGACTATATTCTAAAGAAATACGACGACAATCTGGAGCAGATTGGAGCACTCTACGGAAAGATACATAACTGGTACTGCTTCCGCAATTTGTCCGGTGCGGTACTGGAATTTGGCAGGGATTTGCTGGCATTCCTTCTACTGGGCTACTATCTGTCCCAGGGCAGTATTTCTGCGGCAGAATTTGTATTTTACATCGGCATTTTCTCCAGCTTTTCCCAGAGCGTGGAGCACGTACTGCGAAATGTAATGTTTATCAATGCCATCAATACCTCCATCAGCTATTTCAGGGAATTTGAAGAGACAGAAAGCGTATGGCGAGAGGATGGCGGCGTGGGAGAAGCTGCCATAGAGGCTTACAAGCAGAAACCTATAAAGCTGGAGCTGAAAAACGTGACCTTCACCTACCAGGGCAATGAAGAGCCCACGATAAAGGACTTAAGTCTAACCATTACACCGGGAGAAAAGCTGGCTCTCATCGGCTTAAACGGTGCCGGAAAGACCACCCTGGTGAAGCTGATTTGCGGATTATATATGCCGGAGCAGGGAGAAATCCTCTTAAACGATAAAAAGATGGAAGAATACACAAGGGATGAATACATGTCCCTGATTTCCGTGCTTTTCCAAGACAGCACCCTGCTCCCGCTGTCTGTGGACGAGAACATTACCGGAGAAAAGGAATGGGATAAGGCACGCTTAGAGCGGGCGCTGAAGCTGTACGGCTTCTGGGAGAAATATAATGCGCTTCCACAGAAGGGCGCAACCAAATTGGTGAAGAAAATCGAGGAAACGGCGGTGGATTTTTCCGGTGGTGAGAAGCAGAAGCTCCTATTTGCAAGAGCTTTATATAAGCGTGCTCCATTGGTAATTCTGGACGAGCCCACGGCGGCACTGGACCCCATTGCGGAGAATGAATTGTATATGAATCTGGGAGCGGCTATGGAAAACCGCACCTCCATTTACATATCCCACAGACTTTCCAGTACCCGGTTCTGTGACAGAATCATTTTGTTAGAGCATGGTCGCATCATCGAGGTGGGTACTCATGAGGGGCTTCTGGCAGCAGGGGGCAGATACGCGACCCTGTATGATATGCAGAGTCAGTATTATAAGGACGAGGAAGAGCGTAAGAAGAGAAGTGCAGCCATGGGCGATGAGCATGTAGAAGGTGAGAAAGGGGGGATTTTCCATGAATAAGAAGGAATGGAAGGCAATTTGGAGACTTTTGTGTGACTATTCTAAAGGCAGAAGTAGTGTGATAATTTCTATGATATTACATGGAATTATTCCGGGTGCCCGCCCCTTTATCTCTGTGGTTCTTACCGGTAAGTTGATTGATGCGGTGTATAATGGTGCAGATTTTGAAATAATCGCAAAATACTCGTTGATTGCAGTTTCGGTATATGGGATTTTGTCGGTGATTGACGGCATTGCAGTAAAGATTTATAACCAGAGCATGGAGTATATGTTTGAGATACAAAATGGTCCCATCAATAAGAAGAGTATGGCGATGGATTATGAATATCTGGAGGATGCCAAGGTGCATGATGGCAGACAGAAGCTAAGTCTGAATAATTCCAGGTTCGGTGTTATTGGTGCAGCGTTGTCCCATTTGGAACAATTATTGCTGAGTGTGACCTCATGTATCTGTGCATTCGTGATAGTGCTACCTATGTTCTTCAAAAGAGGTGAGGTAGGAAGTGGATTCATCACATCCCCTGTGGCATCAGTATTGTTTGTAATTATTGTGGGTGTGCTGATTTGGGCGAACTACAAGGTGCTTACCTATTACAATGCCAAGCATCTGGAGATCCAAAGAGCAGCGGCTCCGTTCAGTAATCGTAGAAGGTTTTATCTGGACCTTCTGGGCGTAACGGATCAGCAGAAGGACATTCGTATATATGACCAGAGAGAGCTTCTTTTTGAGGAGATGGAGCAGGTCATTCACGCGGAAAAAGAGGTAGGCAAAAAGTGTACCTCCTGTATGGTGAAAAACGGTGTGATTGCTCAGATTGTGGTAGCGCTGCTTTCCATTGTAGTGTACACCTTTTCCGGCCTTCGTTGTTATGCGGGCATGATTACCATTGGTAATGTGGTGACCTATGCAGCCAGCATTTCTAAAGTGTCCGAGGCAGTACGCCTCTTTGTGCAGAGACTGGGCTGGCTGAAGTATGCGGCCAACAATGCGGAGAATTACATCCAGTTTATGGATCTTTCCCAGCGCAAGCATGAGGGAACCATCCCTATGGAGAAGCGCAGGGACAATAAGTTTTCCGTGGAATTTGAGAATGTATCCTTTAAGTACCCCGGCTCAGATACCTATGTCATCAAGAATTTGAACCTCTCCTTTGTGATTGGAGAGAAAATGGCCATCGTGGGCAAGAACGGCTCGGGCAAGACCACCTTTATCAAGCTGCTCTGTCGTTTGTACGACGTGACAGAGGGCTGCATCAAGGTGAATGGTATCGATATCCGCAAGTACGATTATCAGGAATACTGTTATTTGTTTGCGGTAGTATTTCAGGATTTTTGCATGTTTGATTTCCCGGTGGGAGAAAACCTGGCATGCTCTACGGATGTGGACGAGAAGAAAGCCATGGATGCCCTGAACCGTGCGGGACTGGGGGAGCGTATGAAGGAGCTCCCAGAGGGACTTAAGACTTACGTGGGCAAGGGCTTTGATGAAAACGGCGTGAATTTCTCCGGCGGAGAAAAGCAAAAAATGGCCATCGCCAGAGCCATCTACAAGGATGCGCCCTTCGTCATCATGGATGAGCCGACCGCAGCACTGGACCCCGAGGCTGAGTGCGAGGTATTTGAAGGCTTTGATAAGATGGTGGGTAAGAAAACCGCTATTTATATTTCACACCGACTGGCATCCTGCCGCTTCTGCGAGGACATCCTGGTCTTCGACAAGGGCCGGGTGGTACAGCGTGGAACCCACGAGGAATTAGAGAAACAGGATGGGCTCTATAAGGAACTTTGGAATGCCCAGGCTGTATACTATGCTTAACCAAATAAGCCGTGCGTAAAAAATAGACAGAGGTTCGTTGAAAGCTTGCTTTCATAAGAACACCTGTCTATTTTTACATAGGGCGCCTTGACACACATCGAGATTTGCAAATGCGAAGCATTTGTCAGCTGCGAAGCAGCCAAATCGAGATGCGCACGGCTTATCGTCAATTTTACGCTCTGTACTTCGCTTCCACCATGATATACGCCACTGCCATCCCAATAACAAGGGGCATGCACAGAAGAGTGGGGAAGACGAATCCGGCGGAGTTCTGCTCCAAAAAAAGAAGCGGGACACCAATGATGATTTCAAAGAGTATCGCAAAGATAATCCAGATTTTAGCTACCGCATGGTTGTAGGCGGTCACATCCTTCACCTTGGGAGGCTTCACGCCGGTAAAGAAGCCCACAGGCTTTTGGGATTTCCAGGCCCACACACCGATACCTACAAAGAAAGTCATACATATCGTTACTATCACAAATGCTACAATCATAAAAACTCCCCCTCTTCTGTAAATATTCTAAGCTTATTATAGCACTTCAACGGGAAAAGCGACAACTTCCATACTACATTTCTTTCTGATACCTGCTCATAAAGTATACCCCAAGGATATTGTACAGAAGGAAGATACCCACGGTTACTAAAATCACCCACAAAGGGGCATCAATAATAATCAGCAGATAGGCAATTCCGATGATAAACCACTGGATGATATCCCCGGCCTGTGCCTTAGCACGATAGCGGATGAGGGTATTGCGCTCGTCCTTAAATTCGATTTCATTGTCCTTCATGATATCTGGGTTCTTTTCCTCGAAATTCTTCATCCAAAGCTTGGCAATACTGGTGCCCAGAATGGCGGAGCCCACACCAATCATCACACCGGAAACAGTTTTCAGCTCTTCGCCACGCACAAAAAAGCTGCAAATAAGTAGCATAATGCCAATGATTAAAGTCACAATGTAAACAGATTTATTTTTCGCCATTTTCATTCTCCTCCTCATAAATAAATATTTCTTCAATGCTCATATGGAAATAGCGTGCGATTTTAAATGCTAATGTAATCGACGGATTGTATCGCCCGTTTTCCAGAGAGCCGATAGTCTGCCTGGAAACCTCCAGTACCTTTGCCAATTCCTCCTGCTTAATCCCGTGGATCTTACGGATTTCTTCTAACCGGTTTTTCAATTTAATACTCCTTTCAAGATTTATGGAAAGCTAGCTTTACATTCATAGTATATGCACGAAGAAGAAATGTCAAGCAAACTTTCCATATTTTCGAAAAAGAATTAGTGACAAAACAAATCCCACAAATTCACAGAGAAGAAAAATTATGGTATTATTTAGGGGAGAAATGGCTAAGGAGATTTTAATGAAAAAGAAAGTCAACAATAATTTCACATTAGTAATCCTGCTGGTAGCAGCCATGCTGCTGATACCGCTCATTTTTGGTTTAGCGCTGATAGATTTGGATAGCGACATGGATTCCCTGAAGAATGAAATCAGTACGACCTTGGAAGATGGGGAAGTGGATGATGTGGAGGGCTATGGAGTCATTGCAGAGAGCGTGGGCTACGGTTTCGGGGCCTTTGCCAGTGTTATCATTTTTGTGATTATTCTGATGGTGGGTGGCTATGCGCTACTATTGTTCGTGATTGCCCTGATTGCCAGACTCATATTCAAAGCAGAAGGAAAACGGCTGACAGCCTACCGGATTTTGATGGGAGTGGAATATGTGCTGCAGCTGGGGATTGTGTATTTATTAGTTGATTCTTTGTGTCGGAGATGAATTTAGTAATGTTAATTATTCTGCTTCTGGTACTGGCGGAGATTGTGTATGGATGTGTGAATACCTTTACGAAGAGAATATTGGAATAAGGAATTGACAAATAGAGGTTTAATGCGTTAAACTCAAAACAAGTTTAACGCATTAAACCTTTTGCTTTGGAGGATTCTTTATGAGAAAGTATTTTGTAAAGTTATGTCTGGTTGCCTGCTGCATGATGTTCCTATCCGGTTGTACCAGGGAAAAGGAAGAGGATGGAAAGGTAGAGCTTGTGTACGGAACCTTCTATTTGGACGAATCGGTAAAAGAGAAAATCCGAGAATTTAATGAAAAAAACACCGAATATAATCTGGTGGTGAAAATCTATGAGGCTGCAGATATGGAGAGCATGCAGGCAAGGCTGCATGGGGACATTGTCAGCGGAGAAGGGCCGGATATCATCGACCTTTACTGGTTGGATGACTATGAAAAGTATGCCAGATTGGGCGTGTTAGAGGATTTAACTCCTTATCTGGAGGCGCAGGGGGAGGATTTTCTTAAGCAGATATATGAGCCATATCTGGTGGATGGGAAGGCCTATATGTTGATTCCCCACTTTCAGGTAGGAGTTTTGTTTGCTGATACAAGGGATGTGGGAGATGTAGAAAATTGGAAGCTGTCGGCCTTTTTTAACGCCATAGAGGAGCATGCCGGGAAAAAGAACATTTTTATAAACACTTATAAGGAAAGTCTGCTTTGGACATGTGTGTGGGGAATGCAGGCAAATTTTATGGATGCAGAAACCGGTAAGGTGGATTTTGGTAAGGAGGAGTTTTACCGATTACTGGAGTTTGTGGACAAATATGGGAAAGATATGAAGAGCGGTGGAGGAACCGCTACCATGGAGGAAGTGGTAAAAAGTACACTATTTCTGGATATGACGT
>JAFTXD010000027.1 GCA_017461775.1 Lachnospiraceae bacterium | reverse complement strand
CCCATCATCTGATTCATCGCCTCAGAAATTGCACTTAAATGTAATTCTCCAAGTTCTCCATCTGTATTGGTCCCATCACCACCCATCATTAAATCAGTGATAATCTTAACATCATTTTCCTTCAATACTCAGATATTGGAACCATCCAAGCCCTGAGTGTATTTAATCTGAATAAATACGCAAGGCTTTTCATACTCATCCAACAAGGTCTTCCATTCTGCCATAGAAACAATCGGTGTAGTAATGTTAACCTTTAAGTTCACTAACGAATATAAAGTAGTCGCAGATGAACCCATGCTGATGTTTGCCACTTCACCGATAGCATCTCTTTCTACATCGGTAAGAAGCTCACTCCCACCTGATACAGGAGCCTCTGAGTACGAAACATCCTGGACTGGTTCTTCGCTATCTTCCAATGCGCTGGACAAATCCATACCGTTAAGGAGGGCATTTATTTCGTCCTGTGATAGCATTCCATCCATTGTATCCTCCATTCCGCTGCATTGCAGCCCTTTATTCTTCCTCTCTGATAACTGATGTTACCCTTACTGCATAAGCATCTTCACTAGCTCCGGGAAGTGCAGTAAATTTACGAATATTACCAACAAATATATCCATATCGCTGTCCACTTTCGTATTTAGACGAATGACATCTCCAAGCTGTAGTCCCATAAAGTCGGCTACAGATATCTTACTCTTACCCAATACCGCCTTCACCGGCACATCCACCTTACGAATAAGGGCCTCGATGTAGTCCTCGTAATTCTCATCAGGACACTCCTGCATGGTAGAGAACCAGTACTTGGTATTTAACTTGTCCATTACATCCTCCAATGTGAAGAATGGTAAGCAGACGTTGATATATCCTTCGACGTCACCTATCTTTACGTTTAGCGTTACAATCGCTACCATATCTGATGGTGGAACAACCTGTGCAAACTGCGGATTGGTTTCCAATCTGCTGATTACCGGACTGAGTTCAATAACGTTACGCCATGGATCCTGCATCAACTGGGTAAACATAGTCATAATACGAAGTATTATCGACATCTCAATCTCTGAAAACTCTCTGGTCTTCTCCAGCGGCGCACCGCTTCCTCCAAGCATTCGGTCTATAATGGTATAGCCGAGGTTGGTAGATAATTCCAGAATGATATTTCCATTTAATGGAAAGAAATCGATTATTCCCAAAATCGCCGGACTGGATAAGGAATTACTGAATTCCGAAAAGGTTACTGTCTCAGAACTTGCTACAGTGACCTGAATATTCTTCCTTAAGTACACCGGAAGATTCGTGGAAATAAGTCTTCCATAGTGTTCAAAAATAATTTCCATGGTACGAAGATGTTCTTTAGAGAACTTGGTCGGACGGTTAAAATCATAATTCTTAACCTGTCTCTCATCTCCGCCCTGCATATTATCCGCATCGAGTTCGCCGGAGGACAATGCCGCCAGCAGACTATCTATTTCGCTTTGTGATAGAACATCACCCACAAATCTCACCTCCTGTCTATCATAGCTTTATAGTCAGAGGCTATTGCGTTTTTCTCTCACTGATTGCCACTTTATAGATAAACTCATTCTTATCAACGAATAATGCCTTTACAGCCTTTAAGATTTCCTCTCGAATCACTTCGAACTTCTCGCCGTCATTAACTTCCTCTACCGTATACTGTGATACGGTAGCCTCAATGGCATCCTTAATAAGACTTTCGTAGCCTGCAAACTTCTCGCCACCAAAATCCTTGTATCCCTCTCCCTTATTGTTTAAAGAGAAAGAAATGTTACATACCATATAATGACTCTTTCCATCATTGCTTAAAAGAGGAATCGTCATAGGTGCAGATAAGTCAAACACCTCCAGTTGCTCCATAGGAACGGCTTCCTCGGTACCCATGGAATCCAGTTCCAGATTCAGTACCGCTGCAATATTTCCTACCAGCTCTGCCGTTCGATTGTTTGTCTGTGTTACATTAACCATCATTATGGTTGTTAAGATTACGTTCACTACAAGCAGTGCAAGAATCAAAACTGATAATAGATTTTTCTTCATACGTTAATACTCCTTACGGAATGGGTGGATTGTAAATTTTTATTTCCACTCTTCTATTTTTTGCCCTGCCTTCTGCAGTGCTGTTGTCAGCAATCGGTACATACTCACCTCTACCGGAATGCTTTATGTTTGCGGGCTCAAGCAGTGTGTTCTCCATCAGGTAATTAAATACTGACAAAGCTCTGGCACTACTAAGCTCATTATTATCCTTGTACTTATTCCCACTACTCATAGGAACAGTATCTGTATGACCTTCGATTTCAATGGTTCCCTCAGAATACCTCTCCAGAATCGCTCCCACCTTATCCATTACAGCGGTAGAACTCTCCTTCAACTCTGCCTTACCGGAATCAAAGAGAAGTCCTCCCTTTACGGTAAGCAGTACATATTCCCCTGTAAAGTTCACCTCAATCTGCTCAGCCATATTACTTTCTACCACAGATTCTGTGATTTTCTCTGCCAGCTCTTCATTTTCCTTCAGAACGTAGTTTTCCATTGCCTCACCGACAATTTCATACTGCTCATCTGTTTCAATGGTTCCTACAGCCGCCTCATACTCATCCATCTCCGTACTATCCACTTCACCATCGGAAGAGGCTCCCATACTGTTTATGTACTGTGCAAGCTCATTCAACTGACTCACACCGTTACTGACCAGAATTCCGTCACCAATGGCTGAAGCACCGCCATCTAAAATACTGAAGGCCGATGACATGGAAGCAACCAGAGCATTATACTTTGCTTCATCTACAGTTGACATAGAAAAAAGCAATACGAAGAAACAAAGTAACAGATTCATTAAATCACTAAACGTGGTCATCCACTCTGGAGAACCGGCTTTCGGCTCTTCCGGTTTACGCTTTGCCATTATTCTTCCATACCTCCCATATCATCACCCTCACTGTTCATGTTTTTGGACACAGGTGGCAAGAAGGATTTCAGCTTTTCTTCAATAACTCGTGGATTTTCTCCGGCCTGGATAGATAACAAGCCTTCAATCATAACCTCCCTCAGCTGCATCTCGTTTGCGTTGTTCCTCTTCAGCTTATTTGCCGTAGGAGCACAAATCCAGTTCGCAAGCAATGAACCGTATAAAGTTGTAATTAACGCTACTGCCATGGAAGGACCGATGGAACTAGGGTCACTCATATCATTTAACATCGCAATAAGACCAATTAGGGTACCAATCATACCCCACGAGGGACCTAGCGCTCCCCAGCATTCCCAGAAACCAATAACATCTCTATGACGAGAGTCCACACTCATGATTTCCGTTTCCAAAATAGCACGAACCAATTCAGGATCGGTACCATCAACAATAAGCAAGATACCCTTCTTCAAGAAAGGATCCTCCAGCTCTGTCGCAGCCTCTTCTAACGAAAGCAAGCCTTCCTTACGAGCTATATTGGACATATCAATAATACTCCGAATCATCTCTTCAATATTAAACACCGGAGCTTTAAAGGTAAGTGTAATGGACTTCATTCCGTTCACAAAACTGGAAACACTGTTACTTGCCAATACACCGCAAATAGATCCACCAAAAGTAATCAAAGCAGAAGGCACATCTACATAATCCAGTACCGATACACCATTTGATATAATACCGAAAATCATCAAAACGAAACCAAATATAAGACCAATTATTGACGCTATATCCATAGTTATCACCCAACTTTTCCGTAAATTTGTTTTTTCATTTCAACAAATTCACTTAATATTTTTTGAATTAGTCGACAAAAATATCTTTTCTATACAATTTTACAAGATTTTTTATGTCTTGTCTACTTTCTTTTACAATTATTTTTCTTCCTGTAGTAAGAGTGATTACCGTATCCGGTGTTTCCTCCACAACTTCAAACAAATGTGGGTTCACAAGTATCTTTACTCCATTAATTTTCGTTACTTCAATCATCCTTTTTCCCCCTACAAAAACAAAAATCGCTGTACCATCCAGTATTTACAATACTTAAAGTCCTTAGCCGCCCCTACCGGGCGGCGTAGGACTCCTTATATTATCTTATCGTTTTAAGTTTGTAAGCTCCTCAAGCAAGGTATCAGATACAGTGATAATACGGCTGTTTGCCTGGAAACCACGCTGCGTGGTAATCATCTCCGTAAATTCAGAGGATAAATCCACATTACTCATTTCCAGTACGCCGGTTGACATATATCCGCCGTTCGCAGTTACATCGATACCGATTCCGTCAAACTCACCGGAGTTTAAGGTTGCAGAATAAAGGTTGTCGCCCTGCTTCTCAAGACCGGATGCATTTGCAAACTCTGCGGTAGCAATCTGACCAAGCAGCTTTGTCATACCATTGTCATAGGAAGCGTAAATCATACCGTTATTCTGGATGGATACACCAATCATATCACCAAGTCTTCTACCGGTTCCCAGACCATCAAAGTCACCACTGGTAGCGCCGATGGTGGAGGTACCTTTATTATCGAACATGGAGCTTTCGGAGAAGTCCACTTCGATATTGCTGAAATTACCGCCGATAGCACTGAAATCAAAATTTACAGTGGATACGGTTTCTTCCCCATTAATTCCTGCAAATACACCATTGTCAGCATCATAGGTAACTGTCAGACCATCATAGAAGCGTCCGTCTGCAGTGAAAGTATTATCATCACCTACTACAGAATTGATATTTGGAGTAGTTGCTGCACCATCTGCAAGGTTCAGCACAAGCTGCTGTACACTATATTTTACAGAGGTAGCACCCTCGGTACCATCCTCTACAACAGAACCATTTAAAGTCGGTAAATCCAGATAAAGGTTTCTGAAGGTCTTTACATCATCCTCATAACCATAAGCTGCTGCAATCGCCTTCCAGTCCTCTGCACTTGCGCCATCGCTTAAATCCGCGATATCCTCAACCACATCGTTACCCATCTCGTCCTTGCTGACACGTACCAGCTTCTGCCCCTGCCACTCATAATTGCCGTTCAAGGTTACTACGGTCTCAATAGCCTCGGTAGGAAGATTCTCCTGATTTACATAGCCACTTGCTGGGTCAGTCATACCGGTAAGGGAAATATTCTCCCAGCCTTCTACCTCTACACCCTTAGAATCAACCAAGCCGGTCAATTCCAGAGAATATACATTAGGCTGCTCAGACTGCTTCATGGTAATCTTTGCACTATAGCTGTAACCAAGGTTATCATAGAAATTCAGGTTAATGGTCTTTCCGGAAATGCTGGTAACGTCGGTATCGTTCTTATCGATAATACCGGAAACATACGCCTTGGAGGTAGCCTCCGGAGGATATGTCATATTGGCAGCTCCCATAATCTGCAAGGAAGATACGGTATCCTGCTTGATGGACATGGTCTCTTCATCCACCTGCCATCCCATTACATTGTAACCGGTGGATGTCATAGCAAGGTTACCTGCTCCATCCACATAGAAAGAACCGTCACGGGTAAAGAAATTCTCTACACCGTTGTTTACTACGAAGAATGCGTCACCGGTAATCATAATATCAAAAGGATTACCTGTGGACTGTGCTGCACCCTGCGTAGAAATATTTGTATTGATTGCTCCGGATTTCACACCGAGACCAATCTGTCTTGCATTTACACCGCCGGTACCCTTTTCTGCATTGGGTCCGCTGGCACTCTGGGTTGTCTGACTCATCAAGTCACTGAAGGTTACAGAACTGGATTTGAATGCTACGGTGTTTACGTTAGCGATATTGTTACCGATAACGTCCATCTTTGTCTGGTGTGTCTTAAGACCGGATACACCAGAGAAAAGTGATCTCATCATAATTAATTGACCTCCTAAGTCTCTTTGGCAGTTTTCCCTCTGTCAGTCAGGAAATGGTAGCTCCCCTAAGGTCCAGCTACATAACTACTGCCCCATCAATATTCGTAAATACATTTTCATTTGTATCCGTACTGTTAAGTGCGGTTACCACGGTCTGGCTCTTCACATTAACAATAAATGCCAGCTCATCTACAATTACCAGTGAATCCTTAATTCCCTTTTCCGAAGCTTTTGTGGTTGCATCCTCCAGTCGCTTCATCTGACCACTGGTTAAACTGATGCCCCGCTGCTGCAAACGTGCACTTGCGTGCTTGGAGAATTTTAAGCTTCCCTCTGAGCCCCGTATTTCACTCTGCTTTAAAAGCACATCCTGGAAGGACATCCCCTCTCCCGCGCTTTGTGCAGCAGATTTATTCTGGCTGTTTTTATATTGTTCCTGTAATTGTAGCGCTGTCAGAAAATTAGAATTCTGAATCATCGCCTATGCGCTCCTTCTCCGCTCTACTCCTGATTTTTCAGGCTCTGGGCTTTCGCAAGATAAGCCTTCAGTGCAGTAACCTTCTCCGATGCTACAAATGATTTCTGGTAATCATTCATGTTCTCATAGGTCTCGTTTAATTCTTCAATCTTAGAGATATCAGAATTGGTAACATTGTTTATGCTTGGAAGCTTGTTGATTTCTGTCACAAGTGCTGTTGCCATCTCATACGCAACAGAATACTCACCATCCACGATGGTATCCAAATCATCCAATGCATAAAGGGATTCGTCGATAGAAAGGTATGCCTTGCCACCTTCATATACCACATAATCCACCTTGCCTGTAACATAAGAGGTCTCACCGGTGGAAGCACTTGTTACCTTCATGTATACTTCCTTACCTACCAGACCGCTTGCTCTCATCAAATCCATACTGGAGGACATATTCTGCATTTCCTCTACCTGAGTAAACTGGGCGTACTGTGCAATGTACTCGGTATTAGAAGTAGGCTCCAATGGATCCTGATACTTCATCTGTGCTACAAGAAGCTGTAAGAACGAATCCTTATCCATATCACTCGCTCCACCGGTCTTTCCGGAAAGGGAAGTCTGTGAAGTGGTAGATACTACCTGTCCGTTTTCAACGGGTGCCATTAAACTCATATCCTGCTCCTTTTCTATGCCATGTAGTCAACCCTGTTGCCATGAAGCTGCATCATATCAGCCACAACCTGGTCTTCCTCCGGCAGTTCATCCACAGCGTCTAAGCTGCTTAAGTCAATTCTTCTCATAGGGGACTTTTTCTCTTCCTCCTGATAGGAATTCTCATTGCCTCTTCCCTGCTCAAGATTCTGTTCAAAGCCATGGGTTGCTACGGAAATCTCAATCGCCTCAACCTTGATATTCTGCTGGTCTAACTTACTTTGCAGCTGCATAATCTGATTTTCCAAAACAGCTCTCACTGCCTCAGACTCCGCAGTAAACTGGGCTGTCATCACACCTTCCTTTGCAGAAATGGTGATATGCAGATTACCAAGCTCTTCCGGATGAAGCTGCATCTCCAAAGAAGTTTCCTCCGCGTTCAGACGAATGTTCATACGTTCCATAATCTGGTCCATAATCATCCGGGTCTGCTCCATGTCAAAGGCCGCCTGTGCTTCCTGTGCACTCTGGGTATTCTGTGCTGCCTGCAGAAGCTTGTCCACATTCTGTCCTGCCATCAACATATTCTCTCCGGCTGGATTCTGTCCCTGTTCCCCATCGTTTTCCTTATGGGATATCTCGGTCACTGCCTCACCTGTTACGGTTACTGCTGCACTTTCCTTCGCTCCCATATCGTTCAACGCCTTCAAGGCCTGCTCCATAAGACCGTCTGCATCCTCTGAGGATACTGCCTGCATGCCTTCCATCAGTTCATCAGACATCTGTGCCATTGTCGCTTCCAAATCCTGTACCATATTGTACAGTTCTTCATTTGTCAGAAGCGCCATTTCATTCTGTCCCTCTGCATAAAGCGCCAGCTTCGTCACATTGCCTGCTGTAAGCATGTCCAGCTCCGTCATTCCCAGTGCATCCAGTGCCTGCATCAGCTCTTCCTGAGACATTCCAAGCTTTTCGCAAAGCATCTGCTGAATCTCCAGTACGGAAGTCTGAATCACCTCCATGGCCTCCTCCAAGTCTTCCTCCGAAACTTCCACATTGTCCGGCTTCTGACTTTCGGTTACCCCCTTCGGCTCTTCCTTCACATCGCGTACCTCCGGCTGCTCTGTCTCGGAAACCTCTTCCACCGGAGCCTCTTTCGCCTTTACCTCATTGCTCTCATAAGCATCTGCTGGCTGTACATCCTCTCTGGCAGTGGCATTTTCCAAGAACTGACCAAAGTCCGCTCCGCCATTTCCCTGCACCTGCGGGGTAGGATACGCAAAACTTCCGGCGCCGGAAATTCCGTGTAATTTTACAGTCGAACTCGTCATCTCTCTCCTCCTTTCTAAAAAATTTTAAAATACGCCATTAAATATATCGACCAAAAGTCCCAAATACTTAAGACTCAGGGTCCATAATTTTCGTTATTTTTGCTGCAACTTCCGGATCCATAGCCCCCAAAATTTCACCACGGCTGGAAGAATCCATTACTCTCAAAATTCTTGCCACCAGGTCAAGATCACTGGTCATTTCTTCAAAGATACCGGCTGCCTGCTTGGGCTTCATATCAGAGTATGCCGCTGCATAATCCTGAATCTCATCGCTCTCTTCAATCTGTACAATCACTTGACGATAAATATATTCTGCGGTTGCAGGGTCCATACTTTCATAATATTCCCTGTAAGCCTCCAGGCCCGGTCCCTCTTCTGCGGTAACCACCTCTTCATAAAACTGGGTCTGGATACGCTGAAACTCTGCCTGTAACGCTTCATACTGTTGCAGCCGCACCACCTCTGCACGAAGCTCCGTAATCTCCTCCGCCTTCGCCGCGTTGCTGGTCTGCGCTGTTTCCAGCTCTGCCTCTAACAGACGAATCTGGTCCACAGCCTCCTTCAGGTCAGAATATCCGCCATAGCTTTCACTCTCGCCTTCCGTACCCTCCGGGTTTGTCAGACTGCTTCCCGGCAATATCAGATTTACCACCGGCACATCCTTAAGAAGCGGGGTCAGCACATTGCTTCCAAAGCCACCCACATCCAGCTTGATGATGACACAGATTACTGCCAGCCATACGATTACAATAAAAATCGTAGCCAGAAAAGTACTGATTCCGCCACCATCCTCGGACTCATCCAGCTCCACCTGCTTTTTGGAGATTTCCTTTGCGCGGCGCTTCGCTTCCTTTTTCTGAAGCTTCTGCTGTCTTTTCAGCTCTTTCTTTTCGTCATTTATTCTCTTCTTATCATCCGTTGTAGCCATACTGCTTATTCTCCGTTCAATGCATTGTTATACTGAATTCTCTTTCCGTAAGTGTAACTGACAAGCTGGTCAATCTCCTTACTTTCCAAAGCCTTCTCTTCCGCAAGGAAATTCTCAAAAGCCTTTTCCTTCAGCTTCTCCTGAATTTCTCTTTCCTGCATAACCTCTTTTAATGCTTCTCTTGCATTTTCCACCTTACGTCTCGCCCGCTCAATAACCTGCAGTTGCAAAACGATATACTCCTCCATACGGAGAATCGCTTCTTTGTTTGTAGTGATTTCCAATACATTCAAAGTCCCAGCCAAAAGCTCCTTTGCCTCTTCCTCATAAGCAGCCTTACGCTGATATAAGACCTCCAGCTTTTCCTCTTCCTCGTCCAGCACCTTCTTAGCTGCTGCGAAGTTCTGCTTGGCCTGGGTTTCCATTTTGATTTTAATATCAAGAATACTCTGCATCCGATACCGAAATCTTCCCATGGATTAACACTCCTATTCCGCCAGAAACATGTTTTTGAGCGTAGAAATGGTTTCCTCGTAGTCCATCTTCTCTTCAACATCCTGACGTAAAAATTCATTCACCTGCTGAATCATGGTAATCGCATAATCAATCTCCGGATTGCTTCCGCTCTTATACGCACCGATGTTTATCAAATCCTCTGCCTCATTATAGGTCGCAAGCACATTTTTCAGCTTGCCCGCAGCCTTCTTGTGATCCTTAGGAGTAATCTGACTCATACATCTGGAAATACTCTGCAACACATCAATTGCCGGATAATGATTTTTATGTACCAGCTTTCTACTCAGCATGATATGACCGTCCAAAATACTTCTGGCCGTATCTGTAATCGGTTCATTGAAATCGTCACCATCTACAAGCACGGTGTAAAGTCCGGTGATGGAGCCCTTTGCCGCCCTTCCCGCTCTCTCAAGGAGCTTCGGCATCTCTGAATATACCGATGGCGGATAACCTCTGGTTACCGGCGGTTCCCCGCTGGACAAACCGATTTCTCGCTGTGCCATGGAAAAACGCGTCAGCGAGTCCATCATAAGGAGCACATCTTTTCCCTGGTCTCTGAAATACTCAGCAATAGCCGTAGCTGTCTTCGCTGCCTTATTTCTCTCAAGGGCCGGTCTGTCGGAGGTAGCAACCACCACCACCGAACGCTTCATACCCTCTTCTCCCAGGTCACGCTCGATAAACTCACGTACCTCACGTCCTCGCTCGCCAATCAGAGCGATAACATTGATATCTGCCTTGGTATTGCGGGCAAACATACCCATCAGTGTGGACTTACCTACACCGGAACCTGCAAAGATACCGATACGCTGCCCCTTACCTACCGTCATGATACCGTCCACTGCACGCACGCCCAGAGAAAGCACTTCATCAATAATTTCTCTGCTCATAGGATCCGGCGCCGTATTCTCTACCGAATACTCTTTTCCGATGATCTGCGTTCCATCCACCGGGCGTCCCAGACCATCCACGGTCTTACCAAGCATATCATCACTTACTACAACACTTAAAGGCGCACCTGTGTTCTCCACTGTGCACCCCAAACCAATTCCATCTGTTGAACCAAATGGCATCAGCAGGGTCTTTTTATCCTTAAAGCCCACCACCTCTGCCATAACCGGCGGAAGTTCTTCCTCACCCCCGGGTATAATTCTGCAGACATCACCCAGCTTCGCATCAGGACCGGCGGACTCAATGGTAAGGCCTACCACATTCACTACCTTTCCCAGCTTGCGAAAAAAGATTTTGTCTGCAACCATTTTGTATTTATCTACATCAATTGTTTGTAACGCCATTAATCTTCACTACCTATTTTTGATAAGATAATAACTGTAATCTCTGGCGGAGCTCATGCATCTGCGTTCCAAGACCACAATCGAAAATACCACCCTCCGTCTCAATCATACACTGATTACGGGAAAGGGTCATATCCTCTACAACCTCCACATTACTGCTGGAGCTTGCCACACCTGCCGCCAGCTGCTTCTTCTGCATACTGACGAAAGGATAATCCTCTTTGGCAACATGAATGATAAAATCCCTGCTACCATCAATCTTGCGCATGGTGGTAGCAATCAGATGCGTCAGAATCTCACGATAGGAACGGAGCTCCACATGAAAAATATGCTCATATATACCGGTAATCACATCCACCAGCTCCGGTTCCATCATATTCAGCTGCTTCTGATACTGTACATCCAGCTGCGCCTCTTTATCTTTAAGTTCCTCTTTCATTTTGTCCAGCTCAGCCATGGCCTTACTGGTACCTTCCCTGTAGCCCTGCTTCTTGCCCTCTTCCACGGACTGAATCAGGGACTGCTGCGCCTGTCTTTTGGCTTCGGAGAGGATACTTTCCGCTCTGGCATTGGCGTTAGCAATAATCGCCTCCGCTTCTGCTCTTGCCTCTGAAAGCAAATCCTCCGGGTTCTTTGGCTGGGCCTTTATCACTGCCGGCTCTTCGCTTTCTTCATCGGTAAGCAAAAGTTCCACAGTCTCTGCATTCAATCCCTGCACAAAACCACCACTGCTGCTCTCCTTCGTCTCCTTCCGTAAGGACTCTGCAATCAACTCCAGACGCTTCTTCGCCAGTTCATTGGTATCAATGATATATTTCTCGGTAGAGGCACTGTCATTATTATTTATATAAAAGCCTTTTAATAAATTACTAGACAACGAGCTCGTCACCTCCGCCTCGTGAAATAATAATTTCGCCTGCATCCTCTAACTTACGAATGATATTAACAATCTTCTGCTGAGCCTCCTCAACATCCTTCATACGAACAGGACCCATGAAGTCCATATCTTCCTTAATCATGATAGCAAGACGCTTAGACATGTTGTTGAAGATTGCTGTCTGTACCTGCTCATTTGCACTCTTAAGCGCAATTGCAAGGTCATCATTAGCCACATCACGAAGTACTCTCTGAATCGCACGGTCATCAAGCAGCAGAATATCTTCGAATACGAACATCTTCTTGCGGATTTCGTCTGCCAGCTCTGGCTCTTCGATTTCCAAGGTCTCCATAATGTGCTTCTCTGTTCCACGGTCTACGGTATTCAAAATCTCTACAACCGCATCCACACCACCGATAATGGTGTAATCCTGGTTTACGAGACTTGCAAGCTTTGTTTCCAGCACTCTTTCCACTTCCTTGATAATATCCGGACTTGTACGGTCCATAACTGCGATACGTCTTGCAACATCTGCCTGTCTGTCAGGCGGCAGTGCCGAAATAATAAGGGCTGACTGCGACGCAGACAGGTAGGACAAAATAAGTGCAATGGTCTGCGGATGCTCGTCCTGAATAAAGTTGAGCAGCTGAGAAGCATCGGTCTTTCTCACAAACTCGAACGGCTTTACCTGGAGGGATGCGGTCAGCTTGCCGATAACCTCCATTGCCTTCTCCGTACCCACAGCCTTCTCCAAAAGCTCCTTTGCATAAGTGATACCACCTTCTGCAATGTACTGCTGTGCAAGACACACTTCATAAAATTCATTAATAACTTCTTCCTTCACCTGAGGAGTAACATTTCTGGTGTTTGCAATCTCCAAGGTTAACTCTTCGATTTCTTCTTCCTTCAGATGTTTAAATATTCCTGCGGAACGCTCCGGACCAAGGGCGATAAGTAATATCGCCGCTTTCTGCAGTCCGTGGATTTCCTGATCAGCCATACCAGCTCTTGCTGCCATAAGCTTACCTCCAGTCATCATTTAACCAGTTGCGGAGCAGACTTGCTGCCGCCTCCGGATTTTCATCAACAAATTTCTCAATCATCTTTCGAGTCTCAGACTTGGTCTCAACCTCGATATCATCCACAGTATTCTCCTGCGTAGACTGGAGAAGCTTCTCTACAGAAAGCTCGTCCTCCACTTCCACTTCTTCCTTGTTACGGCTCATGCTGCGGAGAATCATAAATGCCAGGAGTGCCAGAATGATTACAATAAGTACAATACTGGTTATATCACTCCAGTTAATATCTTCCGTTTCCTCGTCAATAAAGAGATTCTCACGGAACGCCATGATCGTGATATTTTCCGGGTCCATACCGGTAGCGGTTGCCACCACACTATAGAACTCCTCGTCCACCTCAATCTTGGTAGAGGTATCGTTAAGGAGCTTGTACTGCTCCCAGGTAATTCCTTCCAAAAGTCCCTGGCTCTCTGCCAGTTCCTCATAAATTCGATTATATGTAATAGCCGTCACAGAAATGGAAGATGTATTGTAATCAATAACACCCGCAGGGGTTACCTTGGACAAAATCTCTTCATCCAATACATAATCCGTATCTCTGGTTTCGTAAGAAGAGGAAGTCTCGCTTCCATCCTGGTAAAGATAAGATGTACCATCATTGGAGTCTGTTCCCGGTACTCCGCCCACACCGGAGGAATCCTCACCGGAGGTCACGGATTCATGACTCTTATATCCCTCTTCTCTGCCATTTTGCGCATCATAAGAATGATTGGTCTGCTCATAAGAAGAGAAATCGAAATTCAGGTGAGGCGCTGCCTCCACCATATCGAATTGTCCCGTCATAAGAAGAGCATTGGCAATCTTATACTTGATATAATTTTCTGCCTGGGTGTTCAGCTCCATGAAGTTGCTGGCCTGTCCTGCAGTAGTGTAATCATCTTCTCCGGCAAATAAAACATTTGCCTTAGTATCCACAATAACGATATTTGAGGTGTCGGTATTCCCCAGTGCTGCTGCAGTAGCCTTCGCCATGGCTGCCGCATTGTCCTGCGAAAAGCTGCCTTCCAGCTCCAGACAAATATACGCAGATGCCTCCTCTTCCTTGCGGATTAAGGTGCCATCCTCCTTTGGAAGATTCAATTCTACAGTTGCACGCTTTACATTCTCATAATTGGAGAAATTTGCCTCCAGCTTATCAGCCCAAAACTCCGCATAATACTTCTGCTTATCGGACTCGGTCGTAGAAAGACTTCCGCTCAAGTAATCACCCAAATCCGGCTCCGTTGCAGAAAAACCGGCAGATGCAAGAGCCAGTCTGGCCGTTATTTCATCCTTCTCTTCTACACTGATGGTCAGCGCATCCTTACCAACAACCACTGCCACGCCTGCACTTTCCAGTGCTGCCTTAGCCTCTGATGTTTCCGCCTGATTTTCACAGGTCTTAATTGCCACATATGTAGGTCTGGAAAATACATATGCCAAAATAGCAATTGTGAAGACTGCCACAGCAAAAATACCCACTATGACCGTCTTTTGTTTTGTTGTATATTTATTCCACCATGCGAGAATCTTATCTCGAATCTCCATTAGCTTTTCCATGAAGCTTCTCCCTTGTTACTAAAATTTATCCTTCTTTCAGACTCTGCCGTACAAGCTTAAATCTGCATATTCATAATCTCTTTATATGCCTCTAAAAGCTTATCGCGTACCGCCACAGTGTACTGAAGCGCGGTGGATGCCTTCTGAAGCGCAATGGTCAGGTCATGGGTATTTTCCGTCTCACCCAGTGCAAACTTAATCTCTTCATTCTCTGCATTTGACAAAGCCGCATTGGTATAATTAATATTGTCAATGGCCGAATTTAAAAAGGTCTGGAATACGGTACCCTCCGCATTCTCATACTTTTCCGCTGTCAACCCGGATATAGAGGCGAGCTCTCCGGTATTTATTTTCTGGGCAGTCAAACTGCCGATTCCGCTGATTGCACTTAAATCCATACTATCCTACCTTACTTTCCCATCTCTAATCCAAGAAGTGCCATGGACTTACTTGCAGAAAATGCAGTTGCATTCGCCTCGTAAGCGCGGCTGGCATCAATCATGTTGGTCATTTCCGAAACGATATTTACATTGGGATATGTAACATATCCATCCTCGTCCGCATCCGGATGAGATGGGTCATATACTTTGTTCATCTCCGTTTCATAATCTCCGTACACACCGGTCACCTTCACACCCTGACCGCTGTACTTACCGGAGCCGGATAATTTCTCGCTGGCATTGGCAAGCGTGGAACCAAAGGTATTTCTTCCTGCCTTCTCCTCAAAAACCACTACCTTACGGCGATAAGGTGTACCGTCCGCGGTACGTGTGGTATTGGCATTGGCAACATTTTCCGAAATAATGTCCATACGATATCTCTGGGCAGTCATACCGGAAGCATTAATGTTAAAAGCCGAAAACATACTCATACTTATTTATCCCCCTACTTCATCACTGACTGTAAATTCTGGAACTCAGAAGTCATAGCACTGATAAGTCCCTGATATTTTAACTGGTTCTCAGCCAGATATACATTCTCATTGTCGATATCCACATTGTTACCGTCCAGTCTGTAAGAATATCCCTGACTGTCCGTATAAGCCTTGGGTGAGAACTTCTTTGTCTGGAAATCGGACACCTTCTCATCCATGGATTCACATAAATCATACCCCAGCGCTTTTCTCAGCTCGGACTCAAAAGCTACATCCTGACGCTTGTATCCCGGAGTGGTAGCATTTGCGATATTATTAGAAATCGCTTCATTTCGAAGCCAGGTTGCGTCCGCTGCTCTGTCAAGCACATTAATATAATCAAAAGCATTTGTATTAAACATACATTTACCTCCTTAAGTTTCGACAAAATGGGTATAAAGTACCCACCTTATTTCATTATAAGTCATTTCTCGAAAAACACAACCTTTTTTTGATATTTTTGACAGTATATTGTGTTTTTTTTTGCCACACAATACCAAATATTGCCTAAAACATCATCAAAAAAAGGATTCATTGTTCTCACAACAAATCCTTTTTCTCTGCAATAAATTTTATATCATTAATCCCTGCCGCTCTGTCTCTTCAGCTCTTCAATTTCATCAAATACCACATCATTCAACACCTTGATGTAGGTTCCTTTCATTCCGGAAGAACGTGACTCGATGACACCGGCACTTTCAAACTTACGAAGCGCATTGACGATTACGGAACGGGTAATGCCCACTCTGTCTGCAATCTTGCTGGCAACCAGGATTCCCTCCATACCATTGAGTTCATCAAAAATATGGGTAATTGCTTCCATCTCTGAGAAAGAAAGAGTACTGATGGCAGACTTCACAACACCGATTTTACGGTTTTCCTCTGCACTTTCCTCATTCACCGCACGAAGCATTTCCAGACCAACCACCGTGGTACCATATTCACAGAGAATGATATCATCAATACCATACTGCTCATTCATCTTATAAATAAACAAGGTACCAAGACGCTCTCCTGCAATTTCAATCGGGGTGATAATCGCCTGAAACTTTTTAATATCCGGGCTTTCAAAACCAAGAGTGGCAAGATTTACATTTTCCTTGGTAGACAAAACACCGAGAAGTCGCTCGTTGAGCATGCCGTCTATGAATCCGCCCACAGAATCATCAATCAATTCGTGGATGGCATCCACCCCGTCGCACTTTCCAACACCAAGAACCTTACCCTTACGGCTGATTACCAAAATATTAGAGCCAAGAATCTCCCTCATAACCTTACAAATATCGTTAAATACCACTTTACTGGAATTATTGTTATGGAGAAGCTTCAAAATTTTTCTGGTCTTGTCAAGTAACTGTACACTGCTCATGCGAAAACCTCCCTTTATTCTATGAATAGAATGTTTTTTCCTGCCTATAAACGCATTTTAACATAATTAAAAACAAATTACAACGAATAAATAGTTAATTTAAGCATATTTTTTGCGTTTTCTTCAAAAATTCTGACATTATATACAATGAGAAATTATTTTGCGTCTACTGACGGCTTTTGCCATGACATAAAATCGCACTCCGGATAGCCCTCGCAGCCAAAGTATCTTCTACCCTTCTGGGTCTTACGCACTACCACTTCCTTGCCGCACTTAGGGCAGGGAACACCGATTTTCTCCAGGTACTGCTTGGTAAAACGACAATCCGGAAAGCCTGGGCAAGCCAGGAATTTGCCATGGGGACCGTATTTTATCACCATATTCTTGCCGCAAACCTCACAGATTTCCTCTGTTACCTCGTCTGCAATCTTCACCTCTGCAAGGGAGACTTCCGCCTGCTTTACAGCTTCATCCAAATCGGGATAGAAATTTTCAATGATGGTTTTCCACTTAATGCTTCCTTCCTCTACACCATCCAGAAGCGCTTCCATATTGGCTGTAAAATTCACATCTACAATGGAAGGGAACGCATCCATCATCATCTTGTTTACTACCTCGCCCAGCTCAGTGACGAACAGATTCTTATTCTCCTTACCCACATAGCGTCTCGCCAGAATGGTAGTAATTGTTGGCGCATAGGTACTGGGGCGACCGATTCCCAGCTCCTCTAAGGCACGCACCAGAGAAGCCTCGGTATAATGTGCCGGTGGCTGAGTGAAATGCTGCTTCGGTTCAAAGTTTTCTAAGGAAAGCTCACTTCCCACGGAAAGCTCCTTGGAAAGCTTATTCTCCACCTCCTTATCATCCTCCTGCACATACACGCTCATAAAGCCATCAAACAGCCTACGGGAAGCCGAAAGGGTAAATACATGCTCTCCCGCACTGATTTTCACTGATGTAGTCTCAAATTTCGCAGGTGCCATGCGGCATGCCGCAAAACGTTTCCAGATTAACTGATAGAGACGGAACAAATCTCTGGGCAGCTCATCCTTTATGGTCAGTGGCTCACGATTTAAATCCGTAGGACGGATAGCCTCGTGAGCATCCTGAATCTTCTGATTGTTTTTATTCTCACGAACTACTGTGGCAGCATATTCCTCACCGTACTTTTTGGTGATATACTCCTGAGCCATGTTCTCCGCTTCTTCCGATACACGGGTGGAATCAGTACGAAGATAAGTAATCAGACCCACCGTACCTTCTCCCTTAATATCCACACCTTCATAGAGCTGCTGCGCCAGACGCATGGTTTTCTGGGTAGAAAAATTCAGTACCTTACTTGCCTCCTGCTGCAGAGTAGAGGTGGTAAAGGGAAGGGGAGCCTTCTTGCTTCTCTCTCCCTTCTTAATCTCCGTTACTGCGAAAGCTGCGCCCTCCAGCTCCTTTAAAATGGCATTCATTTCTTCCTCAGAACCGATTTCCGCCTTTTCCTTACCCTTGCCATGATACTTTGCAATGATGGGCTTCTTCTCGCCCTCCAGCTTTAGATTGGCATCCAGGGTCCAATACTCCTGAGGTACAAACGCGTCAATCTCCGCCTCTCTGTCACAGATAATACGCAGTGCCACCGACTGCACACGCCCCGCGGAAAGACCACGTTTAATCTTACTCCATAAAAGCGGGGAAATCCGATAGCCCACCATACGGTCCAGTGCACGTCTCGCCTGCTGGGCATCCACCAGATTCATGTTAATCTCTCTGGCATTCTTTAAGGAATCCTTCACCGCATTCTTGGTAATCTCATTGAAGGTAATACGATATACCTTCTTCTCCTTCTGGTCATTCAATTTTAGCGCGTAAAGAAGATGCCAGGAAATCGCTTCTCCTTCACGGTCCGGGTCCGTTGCCAGATAAATTTTCTCTGCCTTCTTCACTTCCTTGCGAAGATTGGCCAGAATATCACCCTTTCCACGGATGGTAATGTATTTGGGCTCGTAACCATTCTCCGGCCCAATGCCCAGAGTGGATTTGGGCAAATCACGCACGTGACCGTTACTTGCACAAACCTCATAATTATTCCCTAAAAACTTTTTAATTGTCTTCACCTTGGCAGGTGACTCCACGATTACTAAATACTTTGCCATCAGCAAAAACCCCTTATTTCCATTTCTTCTATTAATAATAGGATGTATTTCCTATTTTGAGTCCAATCGTGAACAACTATACAACAAAAGAAATTGAATTACAAGGAAAAAATTTCTAAAGTTCATAAAATGTGCAAAAAGAAAGCACTGGCTCTAATAAGCCAATGCCTTCTCAAAATTAATCCAAATCAAACAACTCCACATTCACACATTGTAGCTGCGCATACACATAAGGAGTATAGGAAGCCACCTTGGAACCATCAATGATGGAGGAATGGGTCATCACCGTTCTTCCACCGATGTAAAAGCTGCTGCGGTAGCCCTGACTGTCCGCATCAAAATATTTTAGCGGAATCTCTACCCGGTATACTGTTTCCGGCTGCAGATAGCCACTGGCGGTAAGCTGCACCTTCTCTCCATCCGAAGTATAGGTGTATGGTAACAAATAATCCGTCACCTCCACCAGATATACATCCGCCGGCATTTCACTACCACTATCCGGTAAATCAGCTGCCCTTACCACCGTATATCCATTCTCCTCTCCAGAAAGCATCTGGGCAAGAGGCGCCTCCACCTCCATGTAATAATGAAGCTCTACTTCCTTGGTACCCTGAGTAATGTTCAAATCATCCACTCGATAATATGCCTCCACCTTATCATCAGAAGGTAAAACCTGGGCGTAATCCACACTGGCCTCACTATTCCAAATCAAAGAATCATAATAATTATACACCACATCCGTAGCCACACCACTGGCACCCATGGTCACAATCTCCGGAATTCTTTGCCCCGCATTATAGGCTGCTATCATAGTGTTGATAAAGAGCTTGGCCTCATCCATAGTAACCGCGGTCTGGAAATAATTGTAATAATTACTGTTATACCAGCCACTTATGCTGGCAGCATGTCCCATACCGGTATAAATAACATTACCCTTACTGTAAATATAATAATTATTCTTCACATCGCCTGTTGCCTCATCATATCCCGCACCGGACAAATTGTACCAGACAACAATATCAGTTTCCCCGTCCATGTCACTATCCGCATTTAAATCCATAGTATAATACTGCTGGTGAGTTCTGGCCAAAGCAGGCATCTCACTAATCATATACGGATAATTGGTAATCTGTCCATCATTTACCTTCTCCGCCGTCGTAGCATAGTAATTGGAACGATTGGGAGCCATACCATTACGATAATAGCCCACATTATTCTCATCCCCATATACACGCATATTCAACGCATAAGCCGTAAAGCCCTGTACCTGAGAGGTAGTATATTTTCTTCCGGTATTTGGCGCAAAGGCCACGTCCTGTACACCATATACGTACCGCTCTCCTACCTTGTAAGGTGCCAGAAGCCCCTCCTCACCAAGCTTATATAGCGTGGTATTTTCTACCTGCGTCAAGTTCTTTCCCTTCTGCAGGACACCGACAGCAGAGCCACCGGATATACCATAGGTATCCATACCTACCAGACTACGCAGCTTTGTGTTGATTCGATAACCCCATGCATATTCATTGAAAAAATTCTCCGACGTATAATAGAACTGTCTGGCAAGCCGCCCTTCATTTTCCGCCACGCGGTATTCCTCTCCCAGACTACTTCCCACCGTCATATTATAATTGGGTACATTAATAGTCGAAGTCATATCGTGGGCAAAGAGCACACTCTTTCCACTTTCAATGAAATGGCTGATATTATTATTCTTTATCACATTTCCTGATGCATCCACACAGGGTAAATCCGTATCAATACCCTGATTCCAGTCCATCCCTGCATTATTACCATCACTAAAGCCCAGAATCAGCATATCATACTCATTTAAAATAATGGGTTCTACACCTCCGACACCATCATAATAACCGGTATCAAACACATCCTTTGAGATAGTTTTGATGTCCAGAACATAATCCTCACTGACATTCTGCGCCACCTCCTTAAAATAATCGGTGACATACGTCATACCGAAGTTATCATAAGCTCCATTTTCAAAATGTCCTATAGACTGCTCCAGATTGATAACTCTGCTCTCTTCCCGGTAGTACACCTGCAAAACCTTGATATATGCCGCATCTCCACCGGAGAGCTTGGTATACCCTTTATGCTGGGTACGAATGCTGGGACATCCCGTCTGGGACACCTCTAGCTGCCAGGTAATACAACCAAAGAAGGAATCCGGTATCTCTCTGGAAACCTGATAACGCACTCCCGTTTTCAGCTTATCCGTACTGCCCACAGAAAGCCCCGTGGATACATTCACGATATCACTTCCCGCCAGCGTCAGCTCCTCATATTTTTCCGAGAACTTACCATCTGCATTGGCATCCAGATACAGCTTACAGGTATAATCATCGCCAAAATTGGCCGCACTATCATTTTCAATGATAAAATCAAACTGTAGATAATATCTACCACCGCTGGGCACAATCTGCGTCACATTACTCTGCGTCTCCCCGTCAGCCAGATATACCTCCTTTGTCATGATTAAATCCTCATACTCCGGTGAATATAAAGATAATTTCGGCCTGTTTGCATAAAAAGCAAAAGCACTTTTCTGCTCCTTGAGGGAACCGCTGACAAAAATATTTCTTCTGGTTTTATCCGTTAATATCTCACTTAAAAACTCATATAAATAAGAAGAATTATCCACTCTTGCGTCGTTAGCTCCGGTGCCATCCGCATTTACCAGCTCTGAAGAAATCACCACAGGATAATTAGCATCCAGATAATCCATCAGTGCATTATACTTCTCCACGGACAAATCATTTCCGCTGTACCGGTGAACGGTAGTCTCCTTTAGGGTGGCTGCATTTCTGTTATCCCCTGTATAGTCCGTATCCAGCAGACCACTGATGGACGCAAAAGCTTCCAACGTATCTCCCACATGACTATACAAAAGCCCATTCATGGAGCTGTCATTGTAGACAGTGAGTCCATCCCTGGTCACCATATTGGAAGTATTGGCATCAAAATATATGATGTCATAGGAAGCATTCAAATCCTCAATGCGTCCTACAAACTCATTCATAGCCATCACATGGAATGTAATTTTCCCCGCCTCAATTCCTGTCAGCCCCGAAAAATCCTCTGCACTGAGAGACGATATTCTACCCGCTGGTTCAATTACCAGCACATCCAAAGCATCCTTACTCATCTGCCTCTGATTGCAGAAATTGATAATGTACCGGCACACACTGGCATCGTAAATTCTGGTATCCAAAAGCTCTTCCTGCTGCTCTGCCAGATACATATTTTCCACACCAATTTCCTGATACACTCCCAAAAATCCGGCCTTTATTTGCTCCAAAGCATATTCCATATCGGAAAATAAACCTCTGTTTCCAAGGGAATCGTCTCCAATTGTGGCAGGTTCATTACAGATAAACCACACATTGCCCTTTACGAAGGAGGCATCCCGTGCTGCCACGCTCTCGTCCTTCCGGTTTTCCAGCTCCGCCCACCCGGAACCAAAGCAGGCTTCATTGGTAGAATAGGTAAAATCCAAATTTCCCATATTATTGACAAGAGTCCATAAATTCGGCCCGTACGTCCAGTAAAAATCCGCCTTAATATCATCCCCGGTCTCTGCATATGCCGGAGCGAACAGAAAATACGCCAACCTACCCAGATAGGTATCCGACACATTTACATCCTCCGTATCCTTCACAGAATAGCTGTGTGTATTCGCACTCACAAAAGGCTGTAAATCAAAAATACAGGGCACCTTTTCCACAGAAATATACATGCCCAGTGCCCCAAGCAGCATGGCCGTAATGTCATTTTCCGTACTGAAATTTCCGGCAACACCCTTAATTTCCGTCATTGCAGCGCCGCCATTTATGTATACAAAATTATAATCTGCAAACAGCTCTGCACCCTCTAAAACACTGGTGATTTTTTTCTCTTCCAAAAGAGCTTTCAGCATAGCCGGGGTTACCGTCTCCACTTCCACACGGAGACTGCTGCACTCCTGCTCCTCCAGCCCAAAAACTTCTTTTTTGAAAACTTCATTATTGATCACTCCACCGGTAAAGTACAGAAAGGTTGCTGCATAAGCAAAACTCTCTCCCGGCTGCTCCCGCTCCACGGTCTCCACCAGCTGGTAATGCCCCTTCTCCTCTCCTATATACTGGGCATCACTCATCAGATACACCTGCTCTCCCGGAGATATGGGATTCTCATAATCTATCAACACAAACCACGGATGAAAAAAGCCCGAAGGCTCCTGCCAGATATCCTGAACTGTATTTCCACCGGACACCGTACTATCCCCTGAGGAAACATCGTTTCCACTGACGGAAGCCAAAAGCTTTTCCAGATAAACGCTGGTTTCCTCCCATACTTCCCGGGCACCTCCCATATATTCCAGATGCCCCTCCGGACGAAGAATATACAAATCCTCCTCCGGATATTCCTCAGCAAAAACCTTCAGCTCCTCGTAGGAAAAAGCTTTTTCCACATTCATTGCCCGATAATAGGGTGTGGTAACACTATGATTTATTTCATCCAGAGACATATCCCTATCCAAAAGCACCGTAAAAGTAGCATCCCACTCACCTGCGGCATACTCCAGATAGCCTCTTTTCACATCGCCATCAAATTTAATCTCTGTGGCATCCTCCGGCTGTTCTCCCTCCTCATACTCCTTATACTCTCGGATAGTAAAAGGCTCCATCCCTGCCTCTTTGTAATAGGAATTCACACTCTCCGCCTGCTGGCAAAGCTCCTCCATAAAAGCATATCGTGCCGCCTCATCCTCCTGTGCAAGAAGAACCTCCTGCCAGGTTCTGTAAGCATTGCTTTCCTCATCATAGAGCAACGAAAACGGCTCCTGGCCACCGATATAATACCCTATTTCTGCCTGCTCTACCGTGGGAACAATTTCTAAAATACGGTAGGTCTTCGTATTGGCGATATATTCCTCCCGAAGCTGTTCAATTCCCGGCAGGGTATTTTTTGCCGCAGAAACCTTCATTTTATCGCCCCCAAAAACAACTACCGAGGACACAACCAAGGCTCCTGCCAGCATAAAACACATTCCCTTTATGAAGTTCGGATTTTTCTTCCAATTCCTCATACTGTAATACCTACTCCGTTACATCTAAAATTTCATGGTACTGTACTGCCACTCTTTATCATCCTGATTATAAGAAAACCAGATAGTGTACTTATTCTTATCCTTCCACTGACCTGCCCATCTGCCACTGCCGGCGATGGAAGAGGTATACTTCTCAAAGGTGATATAATAGGTCTCCTTTGTACCTGTGGTAACTGTGCGGATATAATATCTTTCCTGAGGTGAAATATAGAAATATGTACCATTTCCATAGCCCTGGGATTTCAGCTCACTTTGTGCCGGACAATACTGAGTGGATGGGAGACTTGACAAGGTATAGGTCTTGTACTCCCAATGCTCCTTCCACCACAACCAGCTATCTCTTACCAGTTCATAGACTCCATAATCCTCTTTTAGATTATCCTCCACAAATTTCACCTTGAAGCCATATTCACAGCCATTCATCAACTCAAAGTTATCCGGCTCATTTGCAAGTCCACTCCCCCTGTTTCCTTCATATACCACTACCATGGTACTGCCTTTTTCTGCATAATACTGATTCAGGGAATCCGGCACCTTCACATCGATATAGTATCCAAAGGAATCCTCTCCGGATGCAACCTCAATATAGCCATCCTTTTGCATGGCGTCACTATAACCATTCTTTGTAAAATAGAACTTCTCCGAAGAATAATCACCGGTCTTAATTTCCACACCTGCCATTCCATCAATGATACAGGTAAACTGATCATCCTTCATCGTATACTCTTCCTTCACAGAAGAAACGTGCCAGCCGCCGGTAAGACGATAATACGTCCTATAGGTTTTATAATATTCACGACTGGTATCCTTAGCACCATAATAATATCCATTGTACATATCGTAATTATTATACTCGGATACCGGTGCCGCATATATGGTCATATCCCCCTCTTTGTCCCAAGAGGATAAATTGATTCCATCCAACGAATATTCCATAGAAACCGGTTCTATGGCCACATCGTATACCTTCGAGGTATATTCCCCGTAGGTAATATATATCCAGGCACCACTTATGGTCTCAAAGCCGCCCCAATATCCATAGTACGCGCCACTGTAGGATACCTCATGAGCCTTCAGACGCAGCTTCACGTCATTGAAGTTCTCCTTGTTAAACAAAAGCTCACAGGGAGTTCCCTCCTGATGCTGCACCACATAATCCGGGAATTCCTCGTCCACATCCGGGTCATGCCTGTCCTGGTCACCGTAAGTATACAAAGCATCAAAGCCCTGCTTTTCTCCTGCCGCATTGATACCATAAAATCTTACATGCACATCCACTACCGTACCATCACCTACCGCACCACGAATTTCGGATAAATCAATATCCAGCACACCATTTCGCTTCCAGCCCTTGGATACGTCGATTGGGTCATTTACCACCTTCGGCGTGATGACCACGTTTATGGTTTCCTGTACATCCGTATAGGGAGCCCGGTTACAACGAATCGTCACCGGAGCAGTCACCGAGCTCTGCTCCCCAAAATCGATGATATTTTTCACATCAAACCGTATTTTTCCGGTCTTCTGCGCCTCCTCCAGCGTGGTATCCAGAAGCAGATAATTCCCACCTACTGTAATAGTGATACCTCCCATATTGGAAATGGTTTCTTCCATATCTGCCATTACCAAATCGCCGATATGTAAGCCCTTAAACGCCTCCAAATCGATGCAGATATCCTCCTGCCCGGCAACTACGGATATATTATAGCTTCCATTCTGAGCATTACTGCTGCTTCCCAGCCCATAATTTCCCTCTGACTGATATGCTTTGGTGGAAAGCTTGCGGATGCTGCGTATTCCCACCTTCACGTAATCCGATTGCAGATTGGCTACCGCCGTGGACTTTGCATACACATTGATTCGTCCCTGCTCTCCATCGATGGTTTTCCCCTCTTCATTTAAACCAATATACAGCACATCCTCCGTAAATCCGGTCGTTGTATCTGTTATAGAGCTTTCCCCACTGGGAAGAGGTGCGATAAACCACGCCACCTCCTGTGAAGGCATCAGCCCCACGTTACTGGTCACTCTGGATGCCAGCTTTTCACTCTCTCCCGGCCAAATGGCCACGCTCTCCGGATATACATCAATTCCGGTAGCCTCCACAAGTGGCGGATCCGGCACATATATTTCATCCTCTGAGGCATTCATCAAAACATCATTTCGCAGTTTCACCGTATGATTGGTGGTATACTCTCTTCCTGACTCTTCCTTCCGAAAGGTAATGCTGTAGCGAATGGTCTTTTTGGCTAAAAGCTCCGACAAATCCACGGAAAAATCCGTTACAAACTCCGCCAGAAGCGCCTCCATACTATTTGTTATTGTCACTCCCGGCGCAGCCTCTGCAAAATAAAGCGTCTTCGCATCCTTATCCCAGCGCATCCGGTAGTACTTATCGTAATTATACACATACAACTCCAAAGAACGATAATCCCCCAGAGTGCTGCTATCCATAATCAGACCCGACTCCGTAGTACCATCTGCCAGCTCACTGACATACCCATAGGAAACGCCTCTCTGGGCATCGATGAGCAGATCATGAATCTGATTGCCCACCAACTGGGCATCATACTGTACACTGGTTTCCGCCACACCATTGTTATACTGTCTTTGAGACACCAAAAGGAAGGAGGTTATGATACCTCCCACAATGGTGATGATTGCAATGGTTACAATCAGCTCCACAAGTGTAAAACCTTTGTTTCTATGCCTCAAGAAATTTCTCATACAAATTCCCTCATCCTCAGTAAGATATCTTCCCGGTCAGCTTCACCAGCGTCGCTGTCCGCTGCGTGATTCCCTTATAAAAGGTAATACTGCTGCATTCCCCGGATGCGCCGCCACCAACAATTTCCACATCATTGAAAGCGCCACTGCTCCGGTCATAGGACAGCTTCAGGCGCTTACCATTCAACTCCTGCTCTAAGCCGCCTATCACAGCCTTCACACAAACACCCTTTTCTCCAATCAGCACCGGGTCCTCTGCATCACTTCCCTTATACACCTGCATATACACACCGGTGGAATCCTGATACAGCTCTACCTTCACCTCCTGGAAACTCATGGTGTTGGTCTTCACCCGGTTCATGGTTCCTGCAAAATCCTGCACGCATCCATTCACCTGCGTTCTGGGTATCAGCCCCATCAAGGTGATACCACCTCCCGCAAGAACCGCAGTGATGGCAATCACAACGATCAGCTCCGTAAGAGAAATGCCTCGATTATTCAGTTGAAATGAATTTTTCTTCCTCACGTTGCTCCCCGGCCTCCTACTTCTTTGTCCAGTTCACATAAGTAATCACACTATCCAGATTCACATATGCCGAATCATTTAGGGCATTTCCCTTCAGGATATACTTGGCGCCATCAATGAAATATGCTTCCATCAACGTCTGGCCCCCCAGTGCCTCCGGTTTATGCTGTAAAAGCTTGGTTACCGCAGCATTGTCTCCTCCCAGTACAGCTCCTGCTCCAGCTGTAACCTTTACCTCACCACCGGCGATAATCAGCCCCTCGAAATTTCCACTGACCTCCACATCTCCGGTAACAATTACCAGCTTACAATTCTCATTTCCCGAAGCATTGCTGCCGACACGCACCGGAGCACTTCCCTCGTCATTATTGTCACCAATCAGTGCTGTCATGTCATTCAGGGTGTACTCTGTTACGCCGATATTTTCTACCGCCGTCTGTAAAATCAGATTTTCATACACATCCCTGCTAAGCTCTAATGCGGTCAGACCGTTGTAATTAATACTCAATTTACTGCACAGCGCCCCGTAATTTTTCACCATCGTACTTTTCTGCTGTGCCAAAGTCTTCTTATCCTCACTGTCCATAGACTCTGTAATCGTTCCACGCAAAGGCTCCAGATACCCATTATTGCTACTATAGGTCAGGATATTTCCCCGGGTAAGCTGCTCCGTACTCATCCGGTCAAACAGCACAGTATTGTTATACTTTTCCAGATATTTTTCCATCCGCTCTTCACAGGCTGTCATATAATCCCGATAATACCTGTCTGCCTGCTCCTGAGAATCAAATCTCAGATATACATAACATATGGTCTCCGCCCCCACTCTTTTAAAAATTGTCTGAAAGCTTGCCGAAGTCAGTCCATAAGCAGAAAGCGGAGATTTCAAGGCAGAGACTGCCACATTCTCATCCAGTTTTTTATATCCCACCAGGGTAGAATATGTGTTATACCACTTTTCATATTCTGCTTCCGACATGGGATTACTTCCTACCATCACCTTCGTCTGACCATTTTCCAGCACCGTTCCCAGGCATTCTGCCGGTGCAAGGAACGCTATCTGATCCGTCTTCATAGCTACAGAGGTTCCCAGCATAATCTGCTCAGAATTGTGCGTTGCACTCTCCGATACATCCGCATCGTCCACCTTGATGGAATTTCCATTAATATAAGCGTTTCCACAAAGCATCAGGGTATCCAGCCCATTCATATCCAGAGTCGCATCCTTGCAATTCAGGATAATAGCACTGTTTCCTGCGGAAATACCTGCCAGCACCTCACTGCCGTCCCCATAACCATAATAGTTGCCCGCAAGCACCACATGGGCACCCTTGCCGGAGATAGTCAAATCATCCTGCACATACACATCGCCATCCACCGAAAGCTTACCACTCTTATTCACCACAACTCCTCTGCTCCAGAAGCCATCCCCTTCCAGGGACAGACGGGTAGCTTCATTTACCACCAGCTCACCTCTGGTTACAAAGTAATTCACATTCTCTACATTTATCTCAGAGCCATTGAGCAGCTCTGCACCGCCTTCACCGGCGTATATATTCCCTTTTACACTTACATCTACACTCTGGTCAAAAGTAAGTTTCTCATGGGCGATGATACTATAATCAAACACATTGGGAATCACCGTCGCCTCATTCAGCTCCACCTCCGGGTAACCGATGCGGATATCCGTTTCGATATGGGAGTAGTAGTCCCCCTCCGCATATTCGATGGAAACATCCTTTAAAATAAGTCCCTGCGTCGTCGCCTCCAGATTCGCCACGCCTTCTCCCAGTCCACAGCGAATGATAAGTGGTCCATTGTCTGGATCGTACTTCGCCTGCAAATCCACAGCCAGCATATTTACCAAAGAATCCACCTTATATTGATCCACTGCTGCTACATCACGCAATTTTCCTTCCACATAAGTCATATAATCCAGCTTAAACTGCGCCACACGATACTGCTCCGTAAACTCATCCACCTTATAGGTCTGCATAGCCTTCGTATATGCCTCATTGATGGCATCGGACACAATTTCCTCCAGACCGATATGAATCTGGTCCAGCACCTCTTCTGCGGAGTAGAAGTTTTTCTTCGCCTCCCGCTCCGTCATCATCATCTTGAAATTCAGAAGAGCAAGCGACATCAGCACCGACGCAAAGATAGCTACCACGGCGATTACCACGATAACCAGCACCAGCGCCATACCATCGTTATTCAGTTTTTTCCTCTTCTGAAAAAGCTTCATAAACTGTCTCCTAGTTTCTAAGGGTACCATTCAGTTCCGCAAGAACCGTTTCCCCGTCATAGGATGATGCCCCACTTACCGTTCTGGTGGCATCCCCTGCATAAATCCTAATATTCACATCGAACAAAAGCTCCGTCTCGCTTTTGTTGGTCAATGCGGCCATCCGGAAAAAATCTTCGTAATTGGAAACACTGGCCCCATTCACCGTATACACGCCCTGTTTATATAGAGTCATGGGAATGGTCGGATTCTTAAAAGCATATCCTAAATTGGTCTTTATTCGTATGGAGGAGTGCTCATCCGTACTACTGTAGGGCTCATTAATATCGATAGCCACACAATATTCCGTAGTCTCTTCCTGTCCCAGCTCGCCCTCATCATCCGTAGGCTGCTGCTTTATCAAATACAAATCCAAAGGATAATCATCCGGATTATTCGCCACGATTTTCTCCGTCCAGTCATCCGTATCCACCCAGCTAAAATGGGGCTTATAAAAAATAAACACATTCCGAAGTGCCTTGGACATGTCCCCTTCATTACTGAAAGCCAGATCCGTCACCTCGTACAGCTCATCCTCACATTCGTAGCGGTAGGTCGCCTTTACCTCGTACCCTATCTGACCACTCAGCTTTGGGTCCTTATCCACATCCACCGTAATGGTTCTGGTAATATTACCGTGCGAAAGCACATCATACACACCCTTGGACTCAAAGTAAGACAACGCCTCCACATCGTACACTGCCGCATTGGATACCACCGCATCATAATTAGAATCCATAGAAGGAATATGCACCATATCCTTTGTACCAATGGACTCCCCGGCTCCATCCACAGCCTCAGAAGCCTTCACCGTCACCAGTGCATCAAAAGAGGTATTCTCCATCTTCACATTCCGCAGACTAAAGCTATAGGAATCCACCTCCGGGTTATATACTGTGGTGATTCCCCCATCATTACTTGTGGCATAGGGCTTATCTGCCTCTGCAAAGGAAATCACATTCCCTACATCATACCCACTCTGGGACACCAGACGGAAATTCTGCACAGTTCTGACACTTCCATCCTCCTGCGCAACCGTATAAGTAGGCCACACAATCTGTCCCATCAGATTGTCCATATCCTCCGACTTAATATTCTCCATAAGGTTTTGCGCCAATGTGGTGGCCTTGTGAGCCATTTTTGCCTTGGCATTGGTCTTTGCCGCCAGTACAAAGCAACTGTAAAAGGCTCCCACCACAATACTGAGTATGGTAATGGAAACAAGCAGTTCCACAAGGGTGACACCCTTATTATTCAATTTTCTCTTTTTCCGAAAAAATAGCTCTTTCACCTGTTCCATTTCACTTTCTGATATAAAGCATGAAAGGCATGCGCCATGAGCGCATGCCTGTGGCCCTTTCTTAATTGTCATCGTCCTCCGACGACTCCACTGTACCAAAAATATTATCCGTTCCCTTATTCACTTCATGCAAATCCGGCTCCATGTACACCGTATCCGTACCATACAGGAAATAAGAGGTCATGGCCAGACTTCCTCCCAGCCTTCCCGTGGTTTCATCAAAGGAAAGCACGATGGAATCAATAGCCTTTCGTTCCTTTTTATTATAAATGGTCTCAATCATATCCTTGATACCACCATAGCTACAGTCAATCCCCATATTCACCTGGGTATTATACAGAGTATATACCGGATACAGAGGTTCCACGGTAATGGGATTTACCTGGGAAATATCCGCCTTGGAGGTATCATAGGTGGTGGTATAGGATGCCACCGGATCCGTAAAGGACATGCTGTTGACAAACACATAATCCCCCGTCAAACGATTGTCCATCTGATATGCCAGCTTAATATCATCCTCCGGAAGCACATTTGCCGGGAACTCTCTCACCATCCTGGATATCTCATCATGCATCCTGTCCATTTCCGATTCGTAAAACTCTTTGTCCGGCAACCAGCTTTCCATAGTGGCGATTTCCGTCCTCATCTGAGCATTTCTCGCCTCCAGTGCCGCCGTTCTCTCTTCCATCTTCTTGTATACAAACTGATAGGAGCAGAAAGCAACCATAATGCCTAAAAAAGCCAATAACAAATTGATATCACTCTTTTTCATCTGCTCCCCTCCTAGTTGCCTTCCTTAAGCAGTGCCTCTTCCAAGGCCATCTGCTCCATGGTCTTATATATACAGCTGACCGTAAAGGTCACCACACGATTATCATTCTCATCCACGTCATCGGACACACCCATTACCGTCACCGTCTCCACGGACTTCATATGACGAAGCTCCTGAAGCGCCACCGCCATCTCTTCCTTGGTGTCCACTTCGATGTTCATGGTCACATTATCCAGCATGGCACTGAACGTTTTCACCCGGATATTGGCAGGCATCTTTTCCTCCAGCTCTGAGATAAACTGCAACATATTCTCATTGTGATTCTCCGTCACTGCATAAAGCTTTTGAATCTGCCCATAGGCATCCTCTGTCACCAGATAATTAGCATGCAGACCACGAATATCCACCAATTCATTCATCCGGCGAATATTATTGTTATACTCCTGCTCTGCCTGCATGTAATTCATGTAGGATACTGCCACTAATGCGATACCAATCAGCGTGCCGCCTATCAGAAGTAAAACGGATGCTCCCGTATAATCATTTCCGGCCTTCTTCGCCTTATTGTCCTTATCCTTTTTATCAGAAACCAATCCCAGCGGAGCCACTGCCGCTCCGATACAAGCGATATACTCACCAAAGAGCCCATCCTTAAAGGCTTTTTCGATATTGAAGCCTTCCAAATGCACCAGTCCCTTGGTCTTCACGCCCAGCTCATTGGTCAGAAGCTTGGATAAACCACTGAAATTCGCACCCATACCGGTAATATAGATTTGCTCCACACCCTCCCCATTGTTGCGGGATGCATGGTAATCCATGATTCTGCCGATACCGTTGATAATCATTTTCAGGGAATTTGCCACCGCCTGCTTTCCGGCAAGCAGCATGGCGTCCTCTTCTTCTTCCTCCGCCTCAATCATCTGCTTCGCACTGATGGAAAGCTTGGTGCAGGTTTTGCGGGTACTTAAATCCACTGCTTCCTCATAGGTCGGAGCCATGAAAGCAGGTGTTTCCATAATCGTTGCCAAAGCATCATTGATACCATATGCCACATTTCTCTGCAGCACGATGGTCTTCTCCTTCAAGATGGTTACGATGGAAGACTCTTCGTCAATCTTCACCACCATCTGCACGCCCTCGTCACATTCATTTTTCACCATCTGATAGATACTGTGACCAGAATAGTCAATCGCAGCAATCTGCTTACCAATGGCATGAGCCATCTCCCGATAGCTCTCCAAAAGACTTAAAGGAAATGCCAGTACCAGAGCCTTATACTTCTCAATACTGTTTTCCTGCACAGTCCCTAAAATCACATGTCCCAGCTCATACTGCGACAAATCAATGGGGAAATAATCGCTGGCATTATTGGCAATCAGGGAAGCAATCTGCTTCGGCTTTGCCTTGGGAATCACGATTTCTCTGTTGGCAATCTTAGAGGATGCCACCGTGAATACCACCTGCTTGCAGTTCATTTTGTTAGCAGAAAGAGTACTTTTTATGGTATCCACCAATTCCTCCGTCACCTGAATCTCACCATCAATAATGGACCCCTTCGGTGTGGGAAATTTTGCATGAGCATACACTTTAGGATTTTTCACCTTATAATCCGTCATACAGATTCTGGTCGTATGCATTCCAATTTCAATACTCAGTACCTTTTCAGCCATTCTTCGTCCAGCCTTTCCGTTTGTTTATGTTAGTAGCCCCAGCTGCAGATTTCAGCCTCCGTGG
>JAFTXD010000026.1 GCA_017461775.1 Lachnospiraceae bacterium | reverse complement strand
TGGCTGGACCGGTAATTATGTGACTATGAATCCGAAAGAAAATATGGTATTCTTGTACTACATACAGAAGTGCGGTGCCGGATTTACAGGTCTGACAAGAAAGCTTCGTGATGTGACATATGCGAACTTACAAGAGTTCAGAACCAAGCGGTTTTAATTCAGAGTGTACCGATAAGTTTACTTGTAGGTATAGCTCATGAATTAAAAGCATTTGGCGAGAGCCAATATGAGCAAAAAGAGAGTAGCGAAGCTACGATTTTGCGAATGGTTCTGAAAGAATGTAACATATTTAATGATTGGAAGTAGTAATACATGAATATTTTAACAGTAGACAATCTTACAAAAGCTTACGGTGAACGTAAGCTTTTTGACGGCGCAGGGTTTTATTTGCAGGAGGGGGAGAAGGCCGGAATCCTTGGAATCAACGGAACCGGTAAATCTACGCTTCTTAAGATTATTGCAGGCTTAGAGGAGCCTGATGAAGGAACCGTGATTAAGGCAAATCATGTTGTAATTAATTATTTGCCCCAGAGCCCGGAGTTTGACCCGAAGATGAACGTCATTGATGCAGTAGTGAAGGCAGTTATGGATACCAGAAAGCAAAAGGGGGAGGACCCTCACCTTTTGCAAATGGAAGAGGCTACCTGCGCTGCAGAAGCCAAGACCATGCTGACCAAGCTGGGAGTATATGAGTTTGAGGAAAACTGCGGACAGTTATCGGGAGGGCAGCGCAAAAGGCTGGCTCTTGTTTCTGTACTCTTATCTCCTGCGGATATCCTAGTGTTGGATGAGCCTACCAACCATCTGGATAACGAGATGTCGGATTGGCTGGAGGAGACCTTAAAGAAGCGTAAGGGTGCTATCATTATGGTAACTCATGACCGTTACTTTTTAGATAGTGTCTCCAACCGAATCATTGAGGTAGATAAGGGCAAAATCTACAGCTACAGCACCAACTATTCCGGATACCTGGAGCTGAAGACCCAGCGGGAGGAAATGGAGGAGGCATCCTTCAGAAAGCGTAATTCCATCCTTCGTGTGGAACTGGAGTGGGTAAAGCGAGGTGCCAGAGCCCGTAGTACCAAGCAGAAGGCTAGGTTGGAGAGGTATGAGGATTTGAAGAATCAGACCGGTCCTGTAAGGGATGGTCAGGTGGAGTTATCCTCTGTATCTACCAGACTTGGCAGAACTACCGTGGAGCTTGAAAATTTGTCAAAGGCTTACGGAGATAAGGTACTGCTGAAGGATTTTACCTACTTCTTTTTAAAGGATGACAGAGTAGGATTTATCGGAAAGAATGGCTGCGGTAAATCTACTTTAATGAAAATGATTGCAGGCTTTGAACAGCCGGATAGTGGTAAAATCACTATCGGTCAGACCGTGAAGCTGAGCTATTATGGTCAGGAAATTGATGCGGCTACTATGAATCCGAATCAGCGTGTGATTGATTATATCCGAGATACGGCGGAATATGTGGAGACCAGAGACGGTAAGATTACTGCTGCAAGAATGCTGGAACGCTTCCTTTTTGCCGGTGAGGATCAGTATGGTCTGATTGGAAAGCTTTCCGGTGGTGAGAAGAGAAGATTATATCTTTGTAAGGTACTTATGGAATCGCCCAATGTGCTGATTCTGGATGAGCCTACCAACGATTTGGATATTTCTACACTACAGATTTTAGAAAATTATCTGGATGATTTTCAGGGAATTGTGATTGTTGTGTCCCATGACCGATATTTTCTGGACAGGACCGTGCGCAGAATTTTTGCTTTTGAAGAAGGCGGAGAGCTTCGACAGTCAGAGGGCGGATATACCGATTATGTTAACCGAAAGGCTTCTGAAGAGGTGGGGTCGGGTGAAAAATCGGCTAAAAACAGTGATGTGGCAGAAGTACCAAAAACGGACCGCAATAATTGGAACAATGGACGGCAAAGAAAGTTAAAATTTACTTTTCAAGAGCAGAGAGATTATGATATCATAGAAGAAGAAATAGCAAATCTTGAAGAAAAGATACAAAAGATTGAATTGGAAATTCCCAAGTTTTCCAGAGATTTTGTGAAGCTGAATGAGCTCATGAAAGAGAAAGAAGAGCTGGAAAAACAGCTGGAGATAAAGATGGATCGTTGGATGTATTTAGAGGATTTGGCGGCCAGAATAAGTGGTGGGAATTGACTTACAGGAGTAACACATGAGTGAGCAGTTGAAACAGGAACAGGTACTGACACATTCCTTTGCCAGTACGGAAGCCGGAAGAGACGAGCTTTATATGTACTCTCTTCGAAAAATGGCGGATGAAAATGTACATAAAGATGTGAATCTGATTACCAATTTACCAACGTTACGAGCGTTTTTCTATACCGGTGATGAGGTAATTATGAAATACGCAGAGAAGGAGTTTGCCCTTGTTGTACTTGATATTGCCCAGTTTAAGGCGGTAAATGAGTTTTGTGGCAGAAGTGCGGGAGATTATGTGCTGAAACAGATCGCTGCTGCTTTGACAAAGATTACAGATGCAAGGTCATTGTCATATGCATGCCATATGAGAGCAGATATTTTCGTGCTGTTAACTCCATACCTCGGTCAGGACGATATCGTTAGTGTTGTCAATGAATTAAAGAGTGATATTGATAATATTGAAGTGGATTGTAAGCTGTTGCCTGCCTTTGGTATCTGTACTACGATTAACAATGGTCGTGCT
>JAFTXD010000025.1 GCA_017461775.1 Lachnospiraceae bacterium | reverse complement strand
GATTATTTCTGATACTTTATAATTTAAATTATATGAATTAAGAAGAAATGTAGATATTGTTTATGATGTAATTAGTAAAGAACAAAAATTAGATGATAAAGATGTTTACTTTGATGCAGGAGAATTAATAGAAGAATACTTATCTAGAAATTATTCAATAGATATGAATATTTACACTTTCGATACCTGCAAGCTCAAGACCTGCATCTTCAATTTCCTTCTTCAGTGCTAAAATATCTTCCATTTCCCATACTTCACCCGGCTGGGTACCGTATAAAGTAGAGATTACCCCGGTTACGCCCGGAATCTGTCTAATCTGCTTTAAAGTAACGGTGTCGTACTTGCTGCCGTACCATCTTAATGTCATCTGCATTTTCAAATACCTCCTTGGGGTTGTTGTATCACAGGTTTGTGGTGAGGAACACAGTCTTAGATTCGGATATGTGCTTTGTGCAGGAATGTAATGTTACTAAGTTAAGGAACCGGTACAGTGAGGAAATGATATGTCTTATGAAGACCCTTGAAAAACATCGGCACTTGGCGAGGTTTTTTCGAGCCTAGTACCGCTATGTTTTTCACGGAGTGAGAACGCGTCTGAATAAGACATATCGTTTCTGAGCGGTGCCGGTTTCTTAACTTAGTGACATTGTATTCCTGCACAGAGCACATATCTGAATCTAAGATTGTGCTCCATCCATCGTAAACCTGTGACCAATGTACTAATTTTTTTCTATATCCATAGTATAACCGATAAATTTATGCTCTAAAATGTGAAATGTTGCTTTAAAACATGCAAAAATTGCTATATACTGTAACTATGGAGGGATATGTGTATGAAACAGGCAAAAATCAGGCAGTTAGAGGCCTCGGATGAGCGCCAATATCTGCTGAATGGAAGCTATGAGGTGTATGAAAAGGTTGGGGCACCCACGGGCGCAACCACATTTCATTATCATAGCTTTTATGAAATTATTTACGTTTTGGAGGGAGAATATTCCTCCATGGTGGAAAATCAGATTTATAACCTGAAAAAGGGAGACTTTCTGCTGATAGATTCCAATATCATGCACAAGTATAACTATGTGGAGGCAAAGCATGAGAATTCGAAGCGGATCATTTTGTGGGTAGCGGGGGAGATGCTGGATAAGCTGTCGGACGGAACGCTGGATCTGACGGGCTGCTTTCGCCATGCCCATGCCACCAGCTGTGCCTTTCATTTCCCTATATATTATGAGGAAATGCTACGGGGCTTCCTCATTAAGCTGGCGATGGATGAGATACCGGATGTTCCCAAGAAGGGAGCGAAGGAGGTGCTGGACAGAGCCTTTCTAACCCAGTTTTTTGTGTACATGAATATGCTCTGTGGTAAGAAGGAGTATCTCTTTTCAGAGGAGGAATCCATCTCCGACCCTTTGGTGGAGAGAATCAGCAGCTACATTGAAGAGCATATCCGGGAAAGTATTTCTGTGGAGGAACTGGCAGAATGTGCCCATATGAGTAAGTATCATTTTCTGCGTAGGTTTAAGGAATTAACCGGGGTGACGGCACATACCTTTGTGAATAATAAGAGATTGATTAAGGCCGCAGAGGAGCTGAAGAAGGGATATAGCATTGCCCAGGTGAGCGAGTCGGTGGGATTTTCGGATTATTCCTCATTCCTAAGGAATTTCAAGAAGACCTTCGGCGTCTCCCCGGGCAAGTATAAGGATTTTTATTAGCGTTTTAAACTGGTGGTGCGAAGCCTCGGCAGGTTCCACTTAAAGGTCATGGCCATAAGGCGGATGACCAGTACAATCATGGCTCCGGTGAACATGGACAGAATTTCACCCATGGGCCAGAGCAGGGCGCAGACAACGGCTCCTAAAATGGAGGCGCAGGCATAAACGTGGCGTACTAGAATATAGGGCTTCTGGATGGCAAGCATGTCACGGATGACACCGCCGCCCACACCGGTAATCACGCCCAGAAATACCACCAAAAAGAGGTTATCGCTATAGCTGGTGTTCATTCCGGCGCTGACGCCCACTACGGTGAAAATGCCCAGACCGATGGCATCTAAAATCAGCATGATGCGTTCATAGGTAATCATGAATTTGTGCTCTAAGAGACTTCCGTTGAAATAAAAGGCCACAAACAGCAGATTACAGGTAATCATGGCTACAATGGCATATATGGGCTTCTGAAAGGTGACCGGTGGGGTATTGCCGATGATTAAATCCCGGATGAGTCCACCGCCCACGGAGGTGACCACTGCCAGCACATTCACACCGAAGATATCCATATCCTGCTTAAAGGCTGTCAGGGCTCCGGAGGAGGCAAAGGCGATGGTACCGATAATTTCCATAATAAGAATGATAATGTCGTTGTATTCTAAAAATATATTCATGATTAAGACTTCCGTTCCTGATACTTTCTGACAGTATAACAGGGAACGTCCGGCTTGTAAATGAGGGAAAATATTTGGAAAAATGTGGTATTCTATTGCTTTAATTCGCAAAATAGAATAAACTGTAGAAAAGATTTCTTAATGAGGGATAAATTGCATGAAAAAAGACAAGATTAAGCGATTTGATTTTGCCAAAAAACCACATAAGCCCTGCTTCCTTTTCCATGTGGCTCGTAAGATTATCAGTGAGCCGGATTTGAAGAAGCGAGGCTTTGTTCTTAAAAAGAGGAATATGGAGGGGCTGGAGGGGCCATATCTGCTTCTTTTAACCCATTCCTCCATGGTGGATTTTAATATTATGGCAGCGGCTGTGGCGCCGGGAACAGCGAATAATGTAATGACCTTAGAGGGATTTAATACATATACCGAGGTACTGATGCGTTCTCTGGGGGTACTGGGAACCAGAAAGTTTATTTCCGATTTGTACTTAATAAAAAACATTAAGTATTGTATGGAAAAGCTGGGGAATAATTTCGCACTTTTCCCGGAAGCACGGTATTCTTTGGATGGTTGTACCTCCTATATCCCGGAGTCCGTAGGTAAAATGATACATTTGCTAAAGGTTCCGGTTGTGGTAATCTGTATACATGGTAATTTTGTAACCTGTCCCCAGTGGAACAAGAAAAATAAGAAGACCTATGTGGAAGCGGAGATGGTGAAGATTCTGGATAAGGAGGAATCTGCAAGGCTTTCTCCCGAGGAGATTAATCAGCGAATCCGGGAGAATTTCCGGTATGATGATTTTAAGTGGCAGTTGGACAATAGGATTAAAATCGACCATCCCGGACGTGCGGACGGTCTGCACAGGCTTCTTTACAAGTGTCCTGCTTGTATGACGGAGTCGGAGACGGATTCTGCAGGAGAGCGCCTGTGGTGTAAGCACTGCGGTAAGAGCTGGCGGATGGATGAGTACGGACAGCTTCATGCGGAAAGTGGCGAGACAGAGTTTCCTCATATTCCGGACTGGAGCAACTGGGAGAGAGAATGTGTCCGCAGGGAGATTGAAGAGGGTACCTATTATTTTGAAGATACGGTACGTGTAGAGACATTGCCCAATTCCTTTAAGTTTTATAAGCAGGGAATGGGTACGCTGATTCAGACTCCTACGGAAACCAAAATTATCTGTAATTATTATGGAGAAGAGTTTACGCTGGTCAGAAGCGCACGGAATCTGGAGAGTATGCACATTGAGTACGATTACCTGGGAAGAGGTGATTGTGTGGATATATCTGTTCCGGATGACAGCTTCTGGTGTTACCTCAGCAAAAGGGATGCGATTACCAAGATTTCTTTTGCTACGGAGGAGATGCACAAAAAGGCGATGGAGAAGTAATGATTATGCTTGATAGGAATTTTTCCTTTGGTGTTCATAACCGTAAAAGCTTTCTGGAATATGTGGAAGCCGTTGCGGAGGATACGACGAAAAAATATTGTATTTTAGCAGTAGATATTGAGTATTTTAAGTTTTTTAACAAGTGGTTCGGCATGTCTGCAGGGGATGAGTATCTTCAGGAGTTGGCGGACTATCTGACGGCCATGGAGCGTGCCCATGACGGATATGCTGCATATTTTGGCGGGGACAATTTTGCTCTGTGCGTGCCTTATGATATGGAGCTTATCCATAGCATTTCGGAGCATTTGAATGGAATCGCCCTGGCAAAGGCTGATTCTGTGGCATTTTTGCCGGCAATCGGTGTGTATGTGATAGAGGGGAATGATATCCCGGCCATTACTATGTATGACAATGCCATTGAAGCCACTTTTTATGTGTATGGCAATTATGAGAAGCGTGTCATGGTCTATGATGCGGGGATGACCTGTAAGGTGGAGGAGGAGCTCCAGATTATTTCCAAGGTAAAGGAAGGCCTTCGCCTGCACCAGTTTACCTTTTATTTACAGCCCAAGTGCCGCATTTCTACAGGAAAGGTAGTAGGTGCGGAGGCACTGGTGCGCTGGAATCATCCGGTGCGGGGGCTGGTGTCACCGTCTGCATTTATCCCCATTTTAGAGAAAAATGGGCTGATTGGTCAGGTGGACCGTTATATCTGGGAAGAGGTGTGTAAGACCATCCGTGGGTGGCTGGATAAAAATATTACTCCGGTGCCCATTTCTATCAATATTTCCCGTATGGATATACTGTCCATGGATGTACCCAGAATTCTGGATGAGCTTTTGAAAAAGTATGCTTTGGATAAAAAGTATCTGAAGGTGGAGATTACGGAAAGTGTCTACACCGAGCAGGTGGAGAAAATCATTGCTACCATCGACAAGCTTCATGAAGAGGGATATACCGTCCTGATGGATGATTTTGGAAGCGGATATTCGTCCCTGAACATGCTTCGGAACGCCATCGTGGATGTGCTGAAGCTGGATATGAAGTTTTTAAATATGTCGGAGCAGGATTCCAAGAAGGGTATCGGTATCCTGGAGTCCGTAGTGAATATGTCCAGCACCATGGAAGTGCCCGTGGTGGTAGAGGGTGTGGAGAATCCTACCCAGGAGGACTATTTAAAGGCTATGGGCGTGCGTTATGCACAGGGCTATTACTACTATAAGCCTATGGCAAAGGAAGAGTTTGAAAAGCTTCTGACTGATGAAACCAGAGTGGATTATCGTGGCATCCGTAATCGTCATGTGGAGCAGCTGCGAGTAAATGAGCTGGCCAATCCGGAGCTTTTTAATGATACGCTGGTAAATAATATTTTGGGCCCCATCGCTTTTTATGAGGTGTATGGAAAGGAAATCCGTATCACCAGAGTGAATGAGCTCTATTATGAAATGGCCGGTGCCGGCGGAGAACTTACCAAGGAGTGTAAGAGACGTTTCTGGGATAATGTGCCGGAAGATGATAAAGACAGGGTGATGGAAACCTTTGAAATGGCTGCAAAAAATACCGCCAAGGGAGCTCGCTATGAGGGCGAATTTGTCAAGGTGGATGGCAGCCGGCTGTGGACACACCTAAAGCTTTTCTTCCTGAAGGAGCAGGCAGGACACAAGCTGTATCTGGCAGTGTTTACGGATTATTATGATATTGAGGATAAGGAAAGCAGGACTTATCGATAAATGTAAGCGGACTCGGCGGAGTCCGCTTTCTTTTATGGTAAAGTATGGTTTACTGCCCGGGTTCTGCAATGCGGGTGACGCCCACGTAGATATCGGATATCTCGTACCATGTGGGGTAATCTGTGACACCGGTTTCGGGCAGGTCAAAGATTCCCTGGAAGGTACGCACGGCTTATGCGGTGGCGTTGCCGTAGATTCCGTCCACCACAAGAAGAGGAATGGCCGGGAAATTGCGGGCAATGCGGTTTAACTGG
>JAFTXD010000001.1 GCA_017461775.1 Lachnospiraceae bacterium | reverse complement strand
GGCGAGAAGATGAGTAAGTCTCGTGGAAACGTTGTTAATCCGGACGAAATCGTACAGGATTTTGGTGCAGATACTCTTAGAACCTATGAAATGTTTATCGGTGCCTTTGATTTATCAGCAGCGTGGAGCGAAGAAGGCGTAAAGGGATGTAGAAGATTCCTTGAGCGTGTATGGAAGCTTCAGGACCTTGTGGTTGACGGCGATGACTATAGCGAAGATATGGTTACCAAGATGCATCAGACCATCAAGAAGGTTTCTAACGACTTCGAGAACTTAAAGTACAACACTGCAATTGCAGCTATGATGGCTCTTATCAATGACTTCTACAAGAAGAACTCCTTGACAAGAGGCGAATACAAGACCTTGATTACTCTGTTAAATCCGGTAGCACCTCATATTACCGAGGAGCTTTGGGCTACTTTAGGTTTAGAGGGAAGAGTATACCAGACCACCTGGCCGGAGTACGATGAGGCAAAGACCGTAGAGTCTACCATCGAAATTGCTGTACAGGTAAACGGTAAGGTGAAGTTAACCATGAATATTGCAAAGGATGAGGATAAGGACGTTGTTATCGCTAAGGCGAAAGAGGCTCTTGGCGATAAGCTTACCGGCAATATTGTGAAGGAAATCTATGTTCCGGGCAGACTGGTAAATATTGTTGCGAAATAAAGATTATGATATGAAAAATCCGTCAGTTTACACTGGCGGATTTTTTTTGCTCCTTTACTTTGTTCAATACCTTATCAATCTGCTCCAGTTCCTCAGGAGTACTGTACTTTTTGATGGCAGCGATGGCAGTCTGTACCTCCTTTAAGGAGAGCAGAAGTCCCTGTTCTTTGGCATATTTTAGCTTAGGCATCAGTTTCATCATTAGCTCTTTTTGTGAGCTTCCCTTAGAATTATCATGAAGCTCCTGAATAAATTCCAGCTTTCGTATATCAATATCTTTTACCGATTCATCACTCATCCACTGTGGTCTATGTATCTGTTCCATTGTTTTCCATACCTCCAAACCCATTCATCATATTCATAATATTTTCCATATCGCTCATATCGCCCATACCACCCATCATACCTGCCATGTCTCCCATATTGCTCATATCAAAGCCTTCGGGGAAAAGCTCCTTCATGGTATTTACCATATCCATCATGTCCTTCATCTGTTGAAAGTTTTGGAACATGCTTTTCATAGAATTTACACGGCTGCGCTGTTGCAGGGAAAGATAAGGGTTCAGTTCATCCATAGTCTTTTCAATGTCCTTGTCTGCAGCCGGAAAGAGAATTTTACGACCTTCTTTGAACAGCTGCATGGTATATTGAAGCTCCATCATCTTGATATAAAACGCAAAAATACCTTGCATTGAGGGAGTAACGAAGGGAATTATGATTTTTAGCCGCTGAATACCGGGATTTGTACAGAGGGTATCAAAGGTAGTGATTGAATCCTTTTGTTCCTGGCTACAGTTGATTAATTCCATATGCTTCCTCCTCTCATTTTTAAGTCTATGCATGAAGCTTTTCATTATTCGTAAAATGTTTGTGGCATTTTTGGCGGATGATGGGACGGCGGGGGCTGGGGAGATGGTGTGGTAAAATGGTTCATATGAAGATATTTTAGAGTTTCTTAGATTGCTGCTCCATAAACAGCGGAATTTGGGCATGGAAGCCCAAATTAGGTGGCACTGTGCACGGATGCACATTGCCACCGACGCGTGGCTTTTCTTAAACTGAATCAGCAATCTTAGAAACTCTTAAATATCGGAGTCTGAACCATTTTACCACACCATATCCCCAGCCCCCGCCGCCCCACCATCCTTCGGAATGCATTCAAATTCTTATGGAAAAATCGCCGGCTTATTTAGCCGGCGACTTCACTTTAAGCAAGTAAATTAATTAGCAGCCGCAGCCGTTGTTATTTCCGCCGCAGATGCAGGAAAGAAGAATAATCCAGATCAACCAATCGCAGCCGTTAGAGCCGTGATTGCCACAACCACAGTCGTTGTCACAACCGCCACCTAAGATACCGCCGAGACCGCAACCGCCGTTATTGTTGCCGCCACATACACATAATAAAAGTAAAATCCAGATGATGCTTCCACATCCCCCGCCCATAGTAGAAGAACAAGAACCACAATTGGTAGCTGTTAAGTCGCTCATAAGCAACCTCCTATAAATTTTTTTGTTTATACTTCATGTTATGCGGTATGGCTTGGCTTTGTTCACTATTTTTCTTTTTTTAAAAACAATTTTGTTTATTTGTCTTAAAACTACATTACTTTGAATTGTTTTTAAAAAAACATTGAAAATTTCGTCATATGTAGTATACTATATATAGTACTTTGAGGTGAGTATGCCCATAGGGGTATGAAGAAGATTGTGTTAGAATATGGCGGATAAGATATATATTGTTGAGGGGCGGCAGTATCGGACGGAAATGGACTATCGCAAAGCCCTTCGTGATCAGAAAATCATAGATACTCTTCGGGCGGAAACGGATTTAAATGATGCCGACAGTCTTCGCACATTGATTCGTGAGATAAAGCAGGGAGAAAAATATCGCTTCCATACACTTCTGGGAGAGGATTTTCTGGAAGAATTGGAAGATAAGCTTAGAAAGCTTCCTATGGTGACAACTACCGGGAAGAAAAAAGGGAAGGTGCAGCAGCCTTCTAATAATAGAAGAAAGAAGAAATCCTTTGATGAAGTGCAGATGGAGAAATTTGTTCTTCAGGAGCTTCGAAGGAGGGAACGGCGCAGGAAGCTGATGCTGGGTCTGTGCGGTGCGGTCGGAAGCTTTTGCCTTTTCTATTTTGGATATTATGCTTACGAGGGCTATCGCACGGAGCAGAATTTTGAACAGATGTCCGAGATTAAGGAGCAGGTGGAGAAGGACATAGCACTTGGTGTTTACGAAGAGGAGCCAGTGCAGATTACCTATACCCAGGACAAAGAAGCTCCGGAAGTGCTGGATGAATACAAAAAATTATTTAATATGAATAAAAAGCTAATTGGATGGCTCAAAATTGACGATACAAATATAGATTACCCCGTTGTGCAGACTTCGGACAATGTGTATTATCTGACCCACAATATTAATCAGGAAGAGGACAGGAACGGGACACTGTTTCTGGACGCAGAATGTGACGTGATTAACGGTAGTACCAATTACATAATTTATGGACACGATATGCGAAGCGGGAATATGTTCGGTAAGCTGGATAAGTATAAAAAAGAGTCCTATTACCAGGAGCATAAGTATATTACCTTTGATACTATTTACGAGAAGGCCACCTACGAAGTGATGTATGCCTTTGAATCCAAGGTGTACAAGCAGGAGGATGTGGACTTTAAGTATTATCAGTTTATAGATGCCTATTCCGAGGTGGAATTTAATTCCTATATGAAGGAAATGGCATCCTGGTCCCTTTACGATACCGGTGTGACGGCTTCCTATGGAGACCAGCTTCTGACACTGTCCACCTGTGATAAGTCGGTGATGGCAAACGGACGGTTTGTAGTTGTAGCAAAGCGAGTGAAATAGCTTTATATAAAGAATCTTAGAGAAAGGCATGGTTTCATCATGACAAAATCTGTAAAGAAGAAAAGTTTAAAATTAAGAAGGAGAATCCGCAAGACAATGGGAGCACTTTTTTTGATTTCCTCCCTTTTAGTTGCGGCAATTCCTGTAGATAATCTGAGGGCGGCAGGAGAGACTGGTGATGAGCTGGGCTCTGCAACCTTGTGGCCTGCGTCTGTGAACAAAACAATTACCCAGGAGGAGAGCGGTGTTCCTTATGTGGATACCGATGAACAGGTATATACTACTGGTGATGGTATGTTCCAGTATGCGTATGTGTACAGAAAGGGACAGTCCTCAGGGGATAAGGTGGCTGTTATTATTGGATACAGCGGTGGACAGCTGGATAATAATGTACTTACCGTGCCTGATACTGTAGATATTTATAAAAAGCATACCCATTCCAAAGGTTCCGGCAGTGGTTATATTGCTGTAGGTAAGTCCGGTAATGACCTTTGGTATTTAACCAGCACCCAGAAAGTGGATGAGTATGGGGAACTGGTTTATGATATCGAGTATGTTGTAGATGAGAACGGTGATCCGGTGATTGATCCTACCACTAATCAACAGGCGATGATTATGCATCCGGTAATGGTGGAGCGTGTATATCCTTGTTATTATGAGGATTATGCTTCCTGGGGTGAGATGGCACTGGAAGAACTCTACACTCCAATCATGGATTACGATAAGATGGCAGATGTAAATGATCCTGCCAACTATGAGAAGACCGTAACCGAAGAGACAAAGCGTGTAAAGAGTATTACGGTTGCATACATCGGAAACCAGTCCCTTATCACCACCAAGGTGACTAATGCGGACGGAACTGTGGATGAAGTATGGTCCATCAGTGAGTGGATTACTCCGGATAAGGTTCAGGCTGGTACTTTAAAAGGTGTTTTTGCGGAAAAAGGTAATATTGTTACCCTTAAGATTGGTGAGAAATTAGAGGGTATCGGTGATTTCGCGTTCTATAATTGTTCCGGTTTGAGCAGCGTTACCTTAGGAAACGGTATTAATACTGTGGGTAACTATGCATTCGCAAACTGTGTAAACTTAAAGCAGATGAATATACCGCAGTACTGTAACATTACTGCTTTTGGTAACCATACCTTTTATAACTGTCAGTCTCTGACTAAGTTTGAGACTCCGGTTAATGTTCTTGAATTTGGTGACTATTGCTTCAGCAAGTGTTCCGATATGACAGAGTTGACCATGTATTACGAGGATGGAACTAAGGTTTTATTAAATGCCATTGGTGATTACTGCTTTACGGAGTGTACTTCCCTGCAGAGACTTGTTTTCCCGGGCAGTGTGGATACTGCAGAACATGGAACAACTGTTGACATTTCCATGTTTATGGGATGTACGGGTCTGAAATCCATCTGCTTCATGAGTGATTCCATGGATGTGGGCGAGAGTACAGAGTATAAGCTGGATGATTTTAAGGACGAGGTTACTACAGAGTTCTATTTTGAAGGTCTGGACAAGATTAAGCTTCATGAGACCGCTAATAAGAATGAAATTGCATACAAGTATCTGGATCAGGATTTGTATGAAATCGTTGTCAGAGAAGATAGTGGAGCAAGTGTTACCTATCGTGTGGACAGCAATAATACCTTAAAGACCGTAATTGTAGAAGGAAATATCAAGGATGTAGTGATGCCGTCTACCATCGGTCCCTACAAGATTGTGACAGTGGATTCCACAAGCTTTAGTAACAAGTGTACTATTGAAAAGGTTGTAATTCCCGCTTCTGTAGAAGTGATTATGGAGAATGCCTTCAAGGGCTCCCACAACTTAAAACATGTGATTTTTGAAGATGCGGACAATATTCAGAGTATCGGAACGGACGCTTTCCAGACCCAGAAGGTCAGTGATGGTATTTGTTCCCACGCAGCATCTCTGGACAGAGCAACTCCTGTACTTACCTTTACCGGTACGATTTCAAACAGCAGTGTTCCTTTCCAGTATGCAATGAATTCCAGCAGTAAGATTAATCAGGGCAACCAGCCTGTTACTTATATTACCTATTATAGCGGCTGGCCGACCAATCTGACGGTACAGTATACCGAAGAGAAGAATGCAGCTACTTTAGTGGATTATCCTACCTTGACAGACTTGACAAAGTATGCAACCAATATGGATATGTATCCTTATATGACGGAAGACTATGCCAAGGCTGCCGGAACTGCAGTTGCCAAGCTGGTAGCTACGGAAGAGATGACACAGGATGAACGTGAGGTTATCGATGCATGTCTTAATATTGTAATTCCGGAAGGCGTTACCGCAGTTAAGGATGATTTATTTGCCGACAATGAGGTTGGTGATTTACAGAGCTACAGTAAGCATCGTAAGACCATTACCACCAATACCGTTGCAAATATTTCCAATGGAATGTTTGCAAACTGGAAGAATCTGGGCGGAGCTTATATTTTAGGTGATGCTACCACCGTTGGTGATTATGTATTTGAAGGCTGTGAGGAATTAGAGACTGTTCAGATTTCACCCAATGTGGAGTATCTGGGTCTTAGACCTTTCAAGGGATGTACCAGCTTAAATGAAGTGGACTTCTTAGGAAGTTCTAACTACACCTGTGATAAGGGAATTATTTACAGCTTAAAGGATGGCAGCAAGGATGGAATTATCGAATGTCTGGAGACCCGTGGTGTAAGCAGTGGTATCGCAGGAACGGTACAGGCATCCGAGCTTGCAGGCGTAACCTATATCCAGAAGGAAGCATTTAAGGATTGTAATGGTATCAGCGAGGTTGATTTAAAGCAGTCCGCAATCGCTACCGTACCTACGGATGCATTCTCCCTGACATCGGATGCAAAGCCATCTCTGTCAAAGATGAACCGTGTGTTATTACCTTCTACCTGTAAGGCAATTGAGCAGGGTGCGTTTACCAACAGCCCCATTGTTTACCTGGAGATTCCTTCCAGCGTAACCTATATTGACCCGAATGCATTTAATACAGAGAAGAATTCTTCTAAGTATGAGCAGATTACCTTCTATTGTGAGCCGGATAGTGCGGCAGCAATTTATGCAGATAATCATGAAAGTGTTATCTTCGTAGAGCGTGAGCCGGATGCTCAGACCCATATGGTAGTCATCCAGTACTTAGACCCTGTTACTCAGCAGTATCATACCATTGAGACCCAGAGTGTACAGACCGGGCAGAATGCAATCAAGCCTGCCATTGAAGATTTACCTGCCATCGAAGGCTACAGCTTCCTTAAGTGGTTACCTTCCGATGACTTTACCAATATTTTAGCAGATTGCACCTACACTGCGATTTACTCAGATACCCAGTATACTGTGAACTTCTATGAGTGTGATGAGCATGAGAATACCTTTATCGGAAGTATCAGCGTAGCAGAGGGCGCTAATGTGACCTCCTTGGATTATCCGGAGTATACTCCACAGGAAGGCTTTACCATCACCGGTTGGACAGGACTTGTAAATCCGGTAACCCAGAACCTGAATGTATATGCAAAATGTGAAGAAGCAAATTACACCGTAAACTTCTGGGTAGAGGATGGAAGCGGAGAGCCGAAGCTGGTATTTACCCAGACCGGTAAGCTTGGAGATGCTATTTATCAGCCGAAGGATCCAGCTGTAGATAATAAGAAGTTTGCAGGCTGGTTACCTAAGGTAAGCGAAACGATTACCGGAAATGCTGACTATTATGCAACCTTTGTGGATGGTAGCGGAAATGTATCCGGTGGTGGAACGAGTACAGGAACCGGAACTGGTACAGGAACCGGAACGACTGCCACACCGGCACCCAACTTCTATACCTTGACAGTTAAGAATGGTAGCGGCTCCGGAAGCTATGCAGAAGGTTCTCAGGTTATCATTTATGCAAATGAACCTGCCAGTGGACAGACCTTCAGCAGATGGACCGTGGAACCAAGTGATGTAAATATTGCCGTTACTACTGCTGATGCAACGGTGATTACCATGCCTTCCAAGAATGTAACTGTTACAGCAAATTATAAGAAGAGCTCCTCATCCAGCACAGGCAGCGGCTCTGGAAGCACCTCAAACAGTGGTGGCTCCAGCCATATTACCGGAGGAAATATTACCACCAACGGTTCCACTGTTGTCATTGATAAGAATGGCTTATCCAATACCGGTGTAGTATCCGTAAAGGTAAATGGTTCTTCTGATAACTTCACCATCAAGGTGCAGGAAAGTGCATATGCGAAGGAACAGGCTATCAAGGCCTTAATCGCAGAATATGGTGATTTGACCAATATTAATTATTTCCCTATGGATATCAGCCTGTATGATTCTACGGGAACAAAGTTGATTACAGATACACAGGGACTTTCCATCAGCATTACCTTACCTCTTCCGGACAGCATGATTGCTTACGCCGGAAACAATAAGGTGGCATCCGTAACCGATGGCAAGTTAGAGAAGCTTGGTGCGAAGTTTACCACCATCGATGGTGTATCCTGCATTACCTTTACTGCAGAGCATTTCTCACCGTATGTAATCTATGTAGATAAGGGCAATTTGTCAGCCGGTACCATAATTGATGATACACCGAAGACCGGTGATGGAATTCATCCAAAGTGGTTCTTATCCATTGGCCTGTTATGTATCGCGATGATTTTATTCCTGAAAAAGGATAAAGTAGTAGCTCCTGCAAAGGTAAAGGTTGCAGCAGCGAGATAAGGAAAGTATATGAAGAAGATTGTAGGATTGATTGGTGCTTTACTTAGTATCACATTGCTTGCAATTGTCTTGATACCTAAATCGGAGGCGGGCGCAGCAGTCCCCTCCGATAACTTTAAGATGGAAGGCTCCACACTGGTAGCGTATATCGGTATGGACAAGAATGTAACCATTCCTTCCACCGTTGAGACAATCGGCAGGAGTGCTTTTGAGAACAATACCTTTGTGGAAAGTGTAGTGGTTCCCGAAAGCGTAGAAACAATAGAGCCCTATGCCTTTTGGGGATGTTCCAAGCTAAAGAGTGTGACTCTTGGAAATGGCTTATATGAAGTGGGTGATTTTACGTTCACAGATTGTAGGCTTTTGGAGAGCGTTTCTTTGGCGGATTCCATCAGACGTATCGGTATTATGGCTTTTGCGGATTGCCCGTCTCTTCAAAATATTCAGTTATCCTCTTATATTAACGATATTCATGAGACTGCCTTTGATGGTAATAAAAACTTAACCATTTCTGCAATGGTGGGCAGCTATGCATACGATTATGCTCAGGAATTTGCAAAGAAGCAGGAGGATATGGCGGATGTAGCCATTCCTACTCCGGAGCCAACCCCGACACCCATTGCAAAGTCAGAAGCCACCCCGGTGCCCGGTGAGGTCATCGGTCAGAGCCAGGTAGTGGGCAATATGGCCTTTGTCTTCTGGGATAAAGATGTAACAGTAGGCGTAGGAGAATATGAGCCGGATTACAATGCTGAAGGAGAGCAGAATCTTAACAATGGAGAGATTTTGATTCAGGATGGTGCAGTGAAGGAGTGGAGCTATTACACGAACGAGGAGCTTACGGAGGTAAATCTTCCGGAAGGCACCGAAAAAGTGGAGCAGTTTGCTTTTTCCAGAAGTAGCCTGCAGAAAATCGTCTTACCAGAAGGACTTACCACCATCGATTACGCAGCCTTCTATCATTGCGACCAGCTGACCGAGGTAGAGATTCCTGCCACCGTAACTCGCATCGAAAGCAAAGCTTTCAGCTACACACCGTGGCTACAAAGCTTCTTAGATGGTGACAATCCCCAGCAGGGAGATTTCCTCATTGTGGGAGACGGAGTCCTCTTAGCATACCGCGGCAATAGCCGTATTATAGAAATACCGGATGAAGTAAATTACATCGCTGATGAAGTCTTCCTAAATCACACAGAGATTTTAAACGTGGTTTACCCCGAAGATAAAATCATCGAAATTGCACCCACAGCCTTTGAGGGATGCACCAAAATCAAAGAGTAAATATAAGCCGTAAGTGGAGGTCAGCTTCCCTTACGGCTTTTTTGTATCTATGGGAATCCGGGCTTAAGCACCGCAGGCAGGTGGAAGATGTTGGGAATAGGGTAAGGGTAGTTTTTGAATATGAAGAGGGTTTAGTACTTCTTAGATTTTTGAACCACAAACAGCGGAATTCGGGCACGGATGCCCGAATTAGGATGCACTGCGCACGGACGCGCATTGCATCCGACGCGTGGCTTTTCAATACCCTTGGCAAAAATCTTAGAAGTACTTGACCCTCGGAGTCTGATAAAACTACCCTTGCCCTATTCCCAACATCTTCCATCTGCCTGCGGTGCTTAAGCCCGGATTCCCATACACTATTTATTGCAAGAAAAAGCTGACCTTTTACACCCTGCTTCATAATATATTTATAAAAAGAAGTTATGGTGTAAGAATGGACCGGGTGTGTAGGGAGATGGACTTACGAAAGATTTGTCAGGAGTATGGCGTATCCGGTAAGGGGATTACGGTAGCGGTGCTGGATACCGGTATCGGTAAGCATCCCGATTTGAAGGATAAGGTATTGGCATATAAGGATTTCGTAAATAACAGGAAACAGATGTATGATGATAATGGGCATGGCAGCCATATCGGCGGTATCATATGTGGAAATGGTAGTGCATCCAAAGGAGTTTATAAAGGAATCGCGCCGGGAGCGAACCTGGTAGTGGGAAAGGTACTGGACAGAGCCGGTGGAGGAATGGTAGAGAATACACTGGAGGGACTTGCATGGATACTGGATATCCGGAGAAAATATGGAATCCGGATTGTAAATCTGTCCATTGGTATTGCAGATTTGAAGGATGGAAAGAAGAAGGCTTCGCTGGAGCAGATGCTGGATAAATGCTGGAGGGAAGGACTTTTGGTGGTAACGGCGGCAGGAAATAATTGTAAAGAATATTCAGCAAAGTCTTTATGCGGAAAGCATGGAAGTGCTCTGGTGGTGGGAACCATGGAAGGAGGACCCTGCAATCCGGATATTATTGCCTGGGGAAAAGATATTCTTTCCTGTGATACCAAAAAAGGCTACACCCGTAAAAGCGGCTCTTCCATGGCAACCCCCATTGTCAGCGGATGTGCCGCACTTTTGTGGGAAAAAAGCCCTCGTCTGTCCAATCGTCAGATAAAGGAAAAAATGAAAGCAACAGCGACGGATGTAAAGCTTCCCTGGCATATTCAAGGCTGGGGCATGATTAATTTAAGAAAGCTATTGACATGAATCGTATAATTGTATACAATTATCCAAAGGTTGATTTCCGGTAAAAATTAGGAAATCATACACGAGGGAGATTATACAATGAGAAATGAAGAAATGTTCCAGTCAAGACCGGTCACGATTAATGAGAGAAATAACCTTTTAGAGATTGAGGAGCATATGTATGTGCTGGATGACGTAGAGAAGCCAAACGTCTTCCGTAACATGTTCCCTTATTCGGAAATTCCCAAGATTCCCTTTAATGACCGTATCGTTCCCAAGGATATGCCTAAGGAAATCTGGATTACCGATACCACCTTCCGTGACGGACAGCAGTCCAGAGCACCTTATACTACGGAGCAGATCGTAACCATTTATGATTACCTGCATCGTCTGGGTGGCCCCAACGGAATGATTCGTGCCAGCGAGTTTTTCTTATATAGTAAAAAGGATAGAGATGCTGTATATAAATGTATGGAGAAGGGCTACCAGTTCCCGGAGATTACCAGTTGGATCCGTGCCAGCAAGGAGGACTTTAAGCTGGTAAAGGAAATCGGCATGAAGGAGACCGGTATCCTGGTAAGCTGCTCCGATTATCATATTTTCATGAAACTGAAAATGACCCGTAGACAGGCTATGGACCATTATCTCAGCGTAATTAAGGAGTGTTTAGAAGAGGGTATCAGCCCAAGATGCCATCTGGAGGATATTACCCGTGCAGATATTTATGGCTACGTGGTGCCTTTCTGTAGTGAGCTGATGAAGCTGATGGAAGAGTACAAGATTCCGATTAAGATTCGTGCCTGCGATACCATGGGCTATGGTGTAAACTATCCCGGTGCCGTTATTCCCCGTTCCGTACAGGGTATCATCTATGCGATTCATTACCATGCAGGTGTACCTCATGAGCTGATTGAGTGGCACGGACATAATGATTTTTATAAGGCAGTATCCAATTCTACCACTGCATGGCTCTATGGCTGCGCCGGTATTAATACCTCTTTATTTGGTATCGGTGAGAGAACCGGTAATACACCATTGGAGGCTATGGTATTTGAGTATGCCCAGCTGAAAGGTCATTTAAATGGTATGGATACCACCGTGATTACAGAGCTTGCAGAGTACTATGAGAAGGAAATCGGTTATCATATTCCTGACAGAACACCTTTTGTTGGTAAGAACTTTAATGTTACCAGAGCGGGTATCCATGCAGACGGACTTCTGAAAAATGAAGAGATTTACAACATTTTTGACACCGAGAAATTCTTAAATCGTCCGGTACTTTGTGCGATTTCCAACACCTCCGGTTTGGCGGGAATTGCTCATTGGATGAATACCTACTATAAGCTGAAGGCAGAACAGCAGATGGATAAGTCCATGCCCCTTGTAAAGGATATTAAGGAATGGGTGGATGAGGAATATGCCAGTGGCCGTGTGACGGTATTGACCGACGAAGAGATTGTTGCTTGTATCAACAGACTTTGTTTGGAAAAGGGTTATAAGATTGGAAAGTAATCCTTATAGGAGAGACGATAGGTGAGTAAGTACGATGTAAAGCAGGAGGTAACGGATAATTTTTCTCTGAGTGGCCGCGTGTTTCACAATATTCGCGAGGATATTTTAAACGGTAAATATAAGGAAAATGATGAGCTTCGGGAGGTTGCTATCGGCGAGGAGCTGGGGGTCAGCAGAACCCCGGTCCGGGAGGCCTTCCGTCAGTTGGAACTGGAGGGGCTGATTCAGATTGTGCCCAATAAAGGGGCATATGTCACCGGAATCACCCGGAAGGACGTGCAGGATATTTATATGATTCGTTCCCTTTTGGAGGGGCTTTGTGCCAGATGGGCCACGGAGAATATTACCGAGGAGCAGATGGCGGAAATGGAGGAGAATATTTTCCTGTCAAAGTTCCATGCAGAAAAGGGACATTATGACCAGCTGGCAGAGCTGGATAACCGTTTTCATGAAATCATGTATGAGGCCTGCAACAGTAAAATGCTGGAGCACCAGCTTCGGGATTTCCACCAGTATGTGCTTCGGGTGCGGAAAAAGACTCTTTCCAATGTGAATAGGGGAAGGAAATCCAACGAAGAACACGAGCAGATTATGGAAGCTATTAAGGCAAAGGACGGGGATAGAGCTCAGGCTTTGGCCAATGCCCATATGATTAATGCCTATAACAATATGGTAAAGAACGGATTAAACGAAGACTTTGGGGAAAAGGCGCAAGATTAGGAAAGAAGAGGGACACTATCATGGAAAAGATTAAAATGACCACTCCTTTAGTAGAGATGGATGGAGATGAAATGACCAGAATTCTCTGGCAGATGATTAAGGATGAGTTATTACTTCCTTACATTGACTTAAAGACCGAGTATTATGATTTGGGTCTTGAACACAGAAACGAAACCGATGACCAGGTAACTGTGGACAGCGCAAACGCAACCTTAAAGTATGGCGTAGCAGTAAAATGTGCTACCATTACCCCGAATGCAGCCCGCATGACAGAGTACAATTTAAAGGAGATGTGGAAGAGCCCTAACGGAACCATCCGTGCTATTTTAGACGGTACCGTGTTCCGTGCGCCTATTCTTATCAATGGAATTGTTCCCTATGTAAACCGCTGGAATAAGCCGATTACCATTGCAAGACACGCTTATGGTGATGTATATAAGAACACCGAAATTAAGGTTCCGGGACCGGGTAAGGCAGAGTTGGTATTTACCACGGAGGATGGCAGAGAGATTCGTGAAACCATTCATAACTTCACCGGTGCAGGTATTTTACAGGGTATCCATAATACCGAGAAGTCCATTTCCAGCTTTGCAAGAGCATGCTTTAATTATGCGGTAGATACCAAGCAGGATTTATGGTTTGCAACCAAGGATACTATTTCCAAGAAGTATGACCATACCTTTAAGGATATTTTCCAGGAAATTTACGATGCAGAGTACGCAGAGAAGTTTAAAGAACTGGGCATTGAGTATTTCTACACCCTGATTGATGATGCGGTAGCACGTGTTATCCGTTCTGAGGGTGGTTTCATCTGGGCTTGTAAGAACTATGACGGTGATGTAATGAGTGACATGGTGGCAACTGCCTACGGTGATTTGTCCATGATGACCTCCGTGCTGGTATCTCCAAGTGGTGTATATGAGTACGAAGCTGCTCACGGAACCGTACAGAGACATTATTACAAGCACTTAAAGGGAGAGGAAACCTCCACCAACTCCATCGCCACCATCTTTGCATGGACCGGCGCTTTAAAGAAGAGAGGTGAGCTGGATAATCTTCCGGAGCTTACTGCCTTTGGTGAGAAGTTAGAGCAGGCTTGTATTAAGACCGTGGAAGGCGGTAAGATGACCAAGAGTCTTGCGGGTATTTCTACCATTCCAAACCCGGTAGAGTTAAACAGTTTAGAGTTTATCAAGGCAATTAAGGAAACCTTGGAAACATTGTTATAGGAAATTTGTGTATCCCTCCGCCTTTTTGGTGGGGGGATTTTGCTATTCATTCGAAAACGTTGATTTAAATTTATCGATGTGATATGATGAATTGAATTGAAATCCACGACGAGACGGAGGAACAAAATGACAAAAAAGATTTTAGCTGTTTTTCTCGCACTTTTATATAGTGTAGTTTATATTGTTCTGGGACCAATGATTAAGACCCAGAGTTTTAGCTTGAGTTCTTCGTTGCTTTTGCCTTTTGTGTTGTGCTTTGTATTGTGTTTGGCGGCTAATATTCTCGTTTTTTCCCTGATTCCACGGTTGCGTTTCGATATAGGGAACAAACGAATATATCAGTATTTGGATAAGCTTGGTGACAGCAAGCTATTTTTGCTTGTCTGGGTATTCATTTTTGTGGCATGGATACCAGCCTATCTTATTTTATATCCAGGGGTATTGGCTTATGATATGATATCCCAGGTCAGCAGTGCTCTGGGGGAGATTACCAATAATCATCATCCGGTTCTGCATACATGGATTATACGTGTTTTTATGAGATTGGGAGAGAGCCTGTTTTCAAGCTATGAGTATGGCATTGGATTGTTGTCACTTCTACAGATGGTGATTTTAAGTTACGCCCTTGCGCGTTTGGTTGTGCTGTTAAAGAAAAAGAAGGTTCCGATTCTGATTGTCATGCTCACAGCCCTTTTTTCAGCAATCTGGTTTATGAATGCATGCTTGTCAGTAACCATGATAAAGGATACTCTGCATGCTGCGTTTCTTGTATTGTTTGTCTGCCATTTTGTGGAAATAGTGACGAATCCGTTAGAATATATCCGTCGAAAGCAAAATTTAATTTTTTTACCAATAATCAGTTTTTTTATGTGTGCTTTTAGGAATAATGGTATTCATATTTATGTTTTTTGTTTTGCAGTTTTGTTAGTATTACGGGTTTCTCAAATAAAGAAGGTAAAAACGTATATTACTTTGATTGTGGCAATTGTATTACCGGTTTTCATGTACAAGATTTATACAGGTCCTGTTTTTGATGCGTTTGGGATTCAGCAGGGCGAGGTACGTGAAGCGTTGAGCGTACCGATACAGCAGTTACAACGAGTTGCCATCAACAAAGCAGATGAACTGACAGAAGAACAAACGGAACTGATGTTGTATTATATCACGGATTTGAGTTGGAGAGAATGGTCGCCCGGTCGTGAGTATAACCCTTTTTTTGCCGATCCTGCTAAGAGTTGTTTTATTTCGGAACATTATACTGATGATCCAATTGCATTTTGGAAATTCTATTTACAGACAGGAGAACAATTTTCCAAAGAATATGTAGTAGCTTTTTTATCCAATACTCTGGGATGTTGGTATCCGGGCTATTATGAATTCTCCTATGTTGTGTATGAAAATTATGCTCCGGAAATTTTTGTAGAACCTTTGGAGCGAAAAAGTATAGGGGACTTACAATTCATAAAGAAGTTTTATGAGAGTGTCTGTTCTTCAGATTTCTGGCGAGAGACTCCCGTTTTGAGATTGTTTTTTGTACCGGGATTTACTCTGTGGTTTTTGATTTATGCACTGATACTGGCATGGAAGAAGAGAGGATTTTTGACGAGGGTTTTACCTCTGTTTTTGCCATTGATAGCACAATATGGTATTATGCTACTTTCGCCAATGTCATCTTTTCGTTATTCTTGGCCCTTTTATCTGATGCTTCCACTTGCATTTATAGGGATTTGGGGAAGTACAGAAACACTAATATTGGAGGATAAGGATGCAAAAGGGCATCCAAAAAGATAAATAAAATGATATTTGCAGCGATAAAAGAGAAAATGGAAAACTGGCACTTCAGGATACTGGCACTTATATTTGTTCTTGCAATAATCCTTCGTATGGTCGGGATTGATTGGGGAATGCCACATAATAACCTTCATCCGGACGAGGGGATTATTTTCGGACAGGCCTATCAGTGTGCATTAGAACGCAGCTATGAGGTGAAGGAATATTACAGACCCAATCATGTCACGATTAAATTAAATACTCTTTTATATACAGGAATTCAAGATTTGTATTTTGCACCACAGGGGCAGGATGATTTTGCACTTAATTACAACGAGCACTTTGCTCTGTTTACTACGGCATCTCGTGTTCTGATTGGGATTTTCTCAATGGGAACGGTGATTTTAGCATATTTTATCGCCCGGTTTTGGGGGAGATGTCAGGCATTGTTTGCAACACTACTATTTGCGGTGTTTCCGTCGTTTATCGAGCATTCACATTACATTACGCCGGATATACCACTTTTATTCTTCCTGATGGGGGTGCTATGGACAGCGCTTTGTTATCTGAAAAAGCCATGTGTAAGTTGGTTGTTTTGGATGTCTTTCTTCACGGCCCTGGCTACCTGTGAAAAGTATCCCGGAGCCTATGGCTGTGCAATTATTGCTGTAGCCGTGTGTGTGACACAGATAAAAAAGCCGATTCTGATTGTAAGAGACGGACTTTTGGCAATTTTCTTTTTTGTGCTGGGCATCTTGGCCGTTTCCCCTGTGCTGCTTATTGACTTAAGGACAGTTTTGGAGGTAATGGCAGGGCAGAATAAGCAATATCACCTTGGGGCGGATGGTTTAAATTTTGGTGAAACCTTAGTATTTTATGTAAAAACCGCAGCAGAGCATATGGGATTGGTACTTACAGTGAGCAGCATTTACGGAATAGTGAGATCATTTAAACAAAATGTAAAGTCGACCCTTGTTTTGCTTATTTTCCTGGCATATATAATACCTATTTCCATGCTGAGTATCCATTGGGAGCGTTATGCATTACCGATTTATGCTGCTGGTCTGTTATTTGGGGCATTCGGAGTGTTTTATATTATGGAGGATTTGCAGAGGATTTTGGAAAGAAAGACTATTGCTTCCCTGATTGCATTTTTCCTGTTGCTTTTATTGCCGGCAGGTAGCCTTATGGCTGGGGCATTGGCAGTTTCTGCAAGTTTTCTGGCACCGGACAGTCGTATTTTCCTTCAGGAGGTATTTGAGGAAATAAATGTAACAGCTTCTAATACCGAATTCGACTGTAATACGCCTTTGGATCCGGGGGGATACTATGGGGCGTGGCGTAACTTTGAAGCAGGGGATCCTACAAAGTTTAAATATGGCGGCGGTCCGAAGTTTATAATGACATCATCTGCACAACGAGATCTTTATCTTGAGGCTGACCCCGAGGTATATGGCTGGATAGCGAACTTTTATAGGAGTTTGGACGAGAATTATTCTTTGGTTGGTTTGTTTACAGTGGAAAATCCCAGTAGTCATTTTCTGGAAGTACAAAACATATGGTATGCGGCAAGAAGCGTTTATAGGTATATGCGTGGAGCAATGACAGGCTATGAGATTAGATTGTATCAGCTGCTGCCGTAACACAGGGGATATATAGGAAAGGCGAATGAGAATGAGGTTATCGATTAAATGCTATCTGAGAGAGATGAGAATTAAAAGTTGGCTGAAAAATCTGTTTGTGTTTTGCCCTATTATATTTTCGCTGGAATTATTTGAATGGAATAAGCTCATGGAGGCTATTGTTCTAACGCTGGCTTTTTGTTTAGTGTCTTCGGCGATATATGTGCTGAATGATATTAATGATTTCGAAAATGACAGAAAGCATGAGGTGAAGAAAAACCGTCCGATTGCGTCAGGACAAATTCCTTTTTCACATGCATGGATATTGCTGGTATGCCTGATGATAGTCGGGAGTGGTATGGCTCTTTGGGTTAATTTGCATTCTTTTATACTGATTCTGACGTATACTGTTATAAATATTTTGTACTCAAAGTGGCTGAAAACTATGGTGCTTATTGATTGTTTTTGTATTGCTGCCGGTTTTTTATTACGAGTGATGGTGGGAGGAACCATAGTCAGTGATGGCGTTTCTGATTGGATGTTTTTGACAGTGTTAGCTCTATCCTTATTCATGTCCTTTGGAAAACGACGGGGAGAACTGCACAGTTACACAGACGGAGAAACCAGAGAGGTTTTGGAAATATATGAGAAAAATTTCCTGGATGGGATAGTATTCATGTGTGCCGGTTTGAGTATGGTGTTTTATTCTCTATGGGCTGTTTCACAGAAATCGAATTTGATTTATACGGTGCCGATTGTCCTCTTCATAGTAATAAGGTATTTGTTACTAGTGTTCAAGGGACGAGCAGAAGCGGATCCTACCACACTGATATTATCCGATAAAACGCTTTTGATATCCTGTGGAATCTGCGCTGTCATAATGGTTGCCATGTTATATGGAACACAGATATTTTAATATTACTATGTGGATGGTAAGACACCGGAAGAATTTTTATAGGAAATTAGTACAAAACCCCGCTTTTTGGCGGGGTATTTCTTTTGAAGTATTTGACATTATTTTAACATAATGTTAAAATGTTGTCAAAATGGGATAAAAGCAGGTGGAGGTTAATATATATGGAAATAAAGGAAATCTCTCAGGCAGTTATCGGAAGGCTGCCCAGATATTATCGCTACTTGGGTGATTTAAAGGATGAAGGGGTGGAGAGAATCTCTTCCCAGGAATTAAGTGAGCTTATGAAGGTGACCGCTTCCCAGATTCGCCAGGATTTCAACAATTTCGGCGGCTTTGGACAGCAGGGCTATGGTTATAATGTAGAGTATCTTTACAAGGAAATCGGTAAGATTTTAGGACTTGACCAGACCCATCATTTTATTATTATCGGTGCGGGTAACTTAGGTCAGGCACTGGGTGGATACTTGAATTTTGAGCGTCGCGGTTTTATTTTTTCCGGTATGTTTGACCAGAATCCCGCACTGGTAGGTAAGGACGTGCGTGGAGTAAAGGTACAGCCCATGGAAGAGATGGAGGCCTTTGTGAAGAACAATGCGGTAGATATTGCGGTGCTCACCATTCCAAAGACCGGAGCTGTGGATGTGGCAGAGAAGCTGGTAAGCTATGGAATCAAGGCTATCTGGAATTTTGCTCATGTAGATTTAAATGTGCCGGAGGGTATCCAGGTGGAAAATGTACACCTTTCCGACAGTTTGATGAAGCTTTCTTACAACATTAACCGTTACAATCAGTCACTTATGGAGAACCAGTAAAAGGGGATGATTTTTTGAAGGATAAGGATATAGAATACGAGCAGGCACTTTCGGCGAAAAAGATACCGATTTTAACGCTGGACAATAAATGGTACAAGCTGTTTGATAATCTGCAGGCGTATCCGAAGATTAGCGCTACGGTACAAAAGCTCAATGACCTCTTAAAACGTCAGGGAAAAGTGAATACGGAGATTAAGGATATCAAGAAGCTGAAGAAAAAGCTGATGGATGAGATTATCCCCATGGCGGAGGAGCTTGATCAGACCGGAGATAAAAAACTGGAAAAGAAGATTGATAAGCAGAAAAGTCTCATTGAAGAATGTAATGAGAAGATAGAAAGCTATCAGGATGAGATTTTAGAACTTCCGAAGCAGATTGAAGAGGTGAATAAGGAGCTGATGCTTCTTACCATGGAGTATTGTTACCAGCGTATGCAGGACAATACGGAGGAAATCGTCCAAATCGCAAAATGGATTACAGATATTCGTATAGAATTAAAAAAGAATTTGATACGAAAGCAGGAAATGGAGTATTATAATCATCAGATGTACTCATATATGCATGATATATTTGGTCCAGAGGTAATCAACCTGTTTGATATGAAATATGACCCTATGAAGCAGCACCCACAGGTAGGTGGCGATGCGGAAAGCACGCAGGGGTAAACTTTGAGGACCGTTTTTAACGGTCCTTTTTTCTATTGTGAAAGGCAGCGTATGAAGGGAATTGTAACAGCAGCGGAAATGAAAAGCTACGACAGCTATACCATCGAGAAGGTAGGGGTGCCTTCCCTGGTTTTGATGGAGCGGGCAGCCTATAGCGTAGTGCTTAGAATCGAGAAGCATATAAAGGAAAAAAGCCGAATCTGTATTGCTTGTGGTATGGGAAACAATGGCGCAGATGGTCTTGCCATTGCCAGAATGCTGGCAGAAAGGGGCTGCCTTGTAGATGCCTATCTCTATGGAAATACGGAAAAGAAAACAGAGGAATTTGCCTGTCAGGAGGCTATTTTAGCACATTATCCGGTACATATTTTCGTAAATCAGGTGCCTGAGGATAGAAATTATGATATGATTATAGATGCTGTCTTTGGAGTGGGACTGACCAGAGCGGTGGAAGGCATTTTTGCAGAAGTCATCCGGGCTTTAAATGCCATGGATGGCAGGAAGGTGGCGGTGGATATTCCCAGTGGCATCAGTGCAGATAACGGAGCGGTGCTGGGCGTGGCTTTCCGGGCGGATATGACGGTGACCTTTGCCTTTGGAAAGCGGGGGCTGTATTTTTATCCCGGAGCAGAGTATGCCGGAGAAATTTTTGTAGAGGATATTGGTATCGGGCCTGTGTCCAATCCGGGATGTAGACCGAAGATGTACATTTACGAGGAGAAGGATATTGAAAAGCTTTTGCCGGTCCGTCAGGGCGGTGGCAACAAGGGAACCTTTGGAAAGGTACTGATTATTGCCGGCTTTGATTATATGGTAGGAGCTGCCATTTTGTGCGCAAAAGCCTGCTATGAGATGGGTGCGGGAATGGTAAAGGTGATTAGTCCTTTGGAAAACAGAAGTATTCTGCAGCAGGCAGTGCCGGAGATTTTATATGGTACTTGCGAAGATGTGGATAGTAGTTTACAATGGGCAGATGTAGTAGTTGCAGGACCCGGAATGAGCCAGAGCCGGAGTGCAAGGGGCGTACTGGCAACTCTTCTTGAAAAATGTGAGCTTCCCATGGTACTGGATGCGGATGCATTGAATCTCCTTTCTGTAGATAAGGCATTGCAGGATGCTTTGTATGCCAGAGGGGATAGAGGGCTTGAGACGGTTTTGACCCCTCATATGGGCGAATTTGCCCGTTTAATAGGTGCTTCTGTGGCAGATATAAAGGAGGATGTGGCAGAGGCTGCATCTAACTGGGCAAGAGCATTTCAGATTATTCTTGTGGCTAAGGATGCGCGCACGGTTGTGGCAGATGCCATGGGCCGGCTTTACTTAAATATCACCGGCAACGATGGTATGGCAACCGCAGGAAGCGGGGATGTGCTGGCCGGAATGATCGGCGGTCTGCTGACCCAGGGACTGGGTGGCTTTGATGCAGCTACGTTAGGAGTGTATATTCACTCTCTGGCAGGGGACGAAGCAGAGAAGGAATACTCTGCGTATGGGGTGACTGCCGGAAAAATTATAGAAAGTATGAAGAAATTGAAGGATTGTAATTGATGGAAAACAGATGCTGTCGTGGATACATTCAGGTTAATCTGGATGATATTATAGAGAATTTGGAACATATGAAGGCCCATATTGATACCGGGGCCGGGATTTTGGCAGTAATTAAGACGGACGGCTATGGACATGGTGCTGTGTCCATTGCAGCGGAAATCGAAAAATTGGATTTTCTTTACGGTTTTGCGGTGGCTACGGCGGAGGAGGCCTTTGAGCTTCGGGATCATGGAATTAAAAAGCCCATTCTGGTGCTGGGCTACTCCTTCCCCTATGCGTATGAGCGGTTTGTCAAAGAGGATATCCGTCCTACCGTATTTCGGGAGGATATGCTTATGGCTCTGGCAGAGGCAGCAAGAAAGCAGGGGAAAAAGGCCTTTGTACATGTAAAAGTGGATACAGGAATGGGACGCATCGGTATTATGCCCGATGAAAGTGGTCTGGCTTTTGTGGAAAAGCTCCTTTCCTGTGAGGATATTGTGGCAGAAGGAATCTTTACCCATTTTGCCTGTGCGGATATGCTGGATAAGAGCTTTACTGAGCTGCAAATGCGGCGTTTTCAGGGATTTATCGCTGGGGTTAAGGAACGGTTTGATTATGAATTTACCTACTGCCATTGCTCCAACAGCGCTGCTATTATGGAGCTGGAAAAGGCCAATATGGACCTTGTGCGGGCAGGAATCATCATGTATGGGTTGATGCCCTCTAATGAGGTGGATATGCAGAATATCAGCTTAAAGCCGGCCCTGTCCCTATACAGTCAGGTAGTATTTGTGAAGGAGTGTGAGCCGGGGACCACGGTAAGCTACGGAAGCTGCTTTGTATCCGATAAAAGGATGCGTATTGCCACAGTGCCGCTGGGTTATGGGGATGGTTATCCCAGAAGCTTATCCGGCAAGGGTTATGTATTAATCCGCGGTCAGAAGGCGCCCATTCTGGGCAGGGTTTGCATGGACCAGTTTATGGTGGATGTGACCCATATTGCAGGAGCCTGCGAGGGGGATAAGGTGACCCTCATCGGCAGGGATGGGGAAGAAGAGATTACAGCGGACTATCTGGGAGAGCTGTCCGGTCGGTTCAATTATGAGCTGGTGTGTGAATTAAACCCCAGACTTCCCAGAATATATCTGAAAAAATAGCATATGGACATTTTCTGTGTGAATATCTTTATCCAAACTGGAAATACTTCTCCTATCGAAGTATATGAGAGGTTAAAGAATGAAACGTGGAGATGTTTTTTATGCGGATTTGCGTCCGGTCATTGGTTCGGAGCAGGGCGGAATCCGTCCCGTATTAATCATACAGAACGATATTGGAAACAAGCACAGCCCGACGGTAATCTGTGCTGCCATTACCAGTAAAATGACCAAGGCAAAGCTGCCAACCCATATTCAAATTAGTGCCAGCGAATTTGAAATGGATAAGGATTCGGTGATATTATTGGAGCAGCTTCGTACCATTGACAAAAAGAGACTGAAATCCAAAATCTGTCATTTGGACAATGAAGTAATGAAGCAGGTGGACAGAGCGCTCTGCATCAGTCTGGAGTTACATACATGAGATAAACAGCACTTGAAGAGAACGCCGTTTAATGCTATTATAAAATAATGTAATTTTATATTTAATTAAAGAAACGTGAGGAGAAAACTATGTCAGGACATTCAAAATTTGCAAACATTAAGCATAAAAAAGAGAAGAACGATGCAGCAAAGGGTAAAATTTTTACCATCATCGGTAGAGAAATTGCAGTAGCCGTTAAGGAAGGCGGACCGGACCCAGCCAACAATTATAAGCTTGCTACCGTAATTGAAAAGGCAAAGGCTAACAATATGCCCAACGATACCATTGAAAGAGGTATTAAGAAGGCTTCCGGTGACTTAGGTAACGTAAACTACGAGTACATTACATACGAAGGCTACGGCCCCAATGGTATTGCAATTATCGTAGATGCTTTAACCGATAACAAGAACCGTACCGCAGCAAATGTACGAAGTGCATTTACCAAGGGCAAGGGAAGTATCGGTACCATGGGCTGCGTATCCTTTATGTTTGACAAGAAGGGTGAAATCATCATCGATAAGGAAGAGTGCGATATGGATTCTGACGAGCTGATGATGACTGCCATTGATGCCGGAGCAGATGATTTTGTAGAGGAAGATGACTGCTATCAGGTACTTACTGACCCGGATGCTTTCGAGGAGGTTCGTGCAGCACTGGAGAAGGCAGGGATTCCTATGATGAGTGCGGAAGTAACCATGATTCCCCAGAACTATGTTTCTTTAACGGACGAAGAGGCAGTGAAGAATCTTCAGAAGACTCTGGACTTATTGGATGCGGATGATGATGTTCAGAATGTTTACACCAACTGGGAAGAGCAGGACGAAGAGTAATTTCGGTATTTGGAGATAGAATGATGGATAAACTGGCAATTGTAGTGCCATGTTACAACGAGGAGGAGGTTCTGCACATTGCGGCAGAGGCTCTTCGCGGTGTGCTGGACGATTTAATTGCAAAAAAGAAAATTGCAGAAGACAGCTTTGTGCTTTTTGTAAATGACGGCAGTAAGGATCGTACCTGGGAGCTGATTGAAAAGGAGCACAAAGAGCATCCGGTGCAGTGTCTGGGCGTAAAGCTGGCGGGAAATGTAGGGCATCAGTACGCCCTTACCGCAGGACTTCTTACCGCTATGGAGATGAGCGATGTAACCGTGTCCATTGATGCGGATTTGCAGGATGATGTGGCCGTCATTGAAGAGATGATTGATAAGTTCCACGAGGGCAAGGATATTGTCTATGGTGTGCGTAAGGAGCGTAAGACGGATACCTTCTTTAAGAGAACCACAGCCCAGGCCTTTTATAAGCTGATGGCAGTGATGGGGGTAAAGACGGTATATAATCATGCGGATTTCCGTCTGATGTCCAAAAGAGCAGTGGAGCAGTTCGCCAAGTATAAGGAGACCAATATGTTCCTTCGTGGCATGATGCCGCTGATTGGCTATGAGACCGACAGCGTGTACTATGATCGTAAGGAGCGTGTGGCGGGAGAATCCAAGTATCCCCTTAAGAAGATGATTGCGCTGGCTTTTAATGGAATCTCTTCCTTCAGTGTAAAGCCCATTACCATGATTCTGGGGTTGGGTGTATTTATTATTATCTGTTCCATTCTGGCTGCAATTTATGCCTTTGTATCCTATTTTACCGACCAGGTAGTACCGGGATGGACTTCCCTGATTTTGTCCATCTGGTTTCTTGGGGGCCTTGAGCTCATTGCCATTGGTCTGGTGGGACAATATATCGGAAAGATTTACATGGAAGTAAAACAGAGACCTCGTTACAATATTGAAAAAGTGTTGGAGAGTGAAGACGAATGATGAAAAGTGGCAGAGAGGCAAAATATAAGATAGTGGAAGCCGTACTCTTTGTGTGCCTTTTTGTGGCAGGAGTAGGCATTCGTATCTGGCAGATGCCCGCGGAGATGTATGGTGTGGGCACTTATTTTGATGCGGCTGCTGTAGGTAATTATAAACCGGTACCATATATCACGGGGACCGGTATTACGCAGATTTATCTTTATATGCTAAGGGGTCTGTTCTCTATATTTGGTAATATCTGGCAGGTGGGAAACATTGCTCAGCTGGTGTTGTTTGCCATTGGTGCCATGGTATTTTATTTTGCTATTCGTAAGGTAAACGGAAGGGTGGGCAGCCTTCTGATTGCAGGATGTGTGCTCTGTCTTCCCTGGTTTTTACCCATTACATATGTATATGGTCCTCAGATGCTGTTTTTCCTGTTGTTTGGTGTGGGATTATACTATACCCACGTTCTGGTGATGGACTGTCAAAAAAAGCAAGAAATGGGGAGTATAATTATTTTGCAGACCATTATCACCGGACTTTACGGGGGGCTATTGATATATCTGGATTTATTCAGTGTATTATTAGTACTTCCTATAATTTTTGTACCGTTTTTGTTGAGAAATGGTATGGGAGCAGGTAAGGGAGTCTTGGTTTCACTTGTATGGGTTATATCTGCGGTGGCGGCAGTATTTGTCTGTGGTTTCGGAGAGAGTATGCTTGCGCAGATGCCTGTGGGAGATGTGATGGAGCTTTGGCTGCAAAACAGCTATAACCAGCTCTTTTGGGATCATAGAGCGGTCAGCTATATTTCCTTTGAAGTACTTCTTCGGGACAGACATATCTGGCTGGGCATTATTATGGTTGCTACATATATTTCAGTCATGGTTTATTTTGTGATTTATCTTTTGTTCCAGCGTACTACACGTGCGGTGAGAGAATTGGACGTAGAAGGACTTTTAGTAAATCAGACAGAAGGTTCGCAGAAAAGTGGAAGTGCTGCAGAGCAGAAGGCAGAGGTACCTGTACAGACTGCTGTGACCGAAAAGGAAGTGACCGAACCGGTCAAAGAGGAGAAGGTAGAAGCTACGCTGGAGCCTGAAAAGGAGGAGCCAAAGCCGGTTGTTCATTTCATTGAAAATCCTTTGCCACTGCCCAAAAAGCATGTGAAGAAGACGCTGGGCTATGCCTTCGAGCCCGATTTTGAGGATATGGATTACGATATCAGAGTATCCGAGAAGGACGATTATGATTTAAAATGAGGGACCAGGGGTTGGTCCCTTTTTGGGAATAAATAAGTAGAAAGGGAGAATGATGCAAAGTGGCACAGACAAATGGCAGAAAAACATCATCTTCAAGTAAAACAAGAAAAAAGACAACTTCAAAGACAACCGGAAAACGTAAGGTTTCCGCATATGATGCAAAGCGGGAAAGTGAATTGTTCCATGAGATTGGACTGATTATCTTTTTCGTAGTAATGGTTATTCTATTTTTGTGTAATTTCGGTATCATTGGCCCGGTGGGAAATGCCATCAGTGGCTGCATGTTCGGCCTTTTCGGACTGACCGCTTATGTAGTACCGGTGCTTCTTTTTGTGGGGGTATGCTTCTGGTATGCCAATGTGGGCAATCCCAATGCTGTAAGAAAGCTGGTAGCGGGCATTGTACTGTTTGTAATGATTGGCGTGGTATGTGAGCTGATTTTTGGCAGTGTAACATTACCTACATACACAAAATATGATATCAAAGGACTGTATGAGTTTTGCAGAGACCATAAAAATGGCGGCGGTGTGATTTCCGGTTCCTTAACTTATGTACTGCATAAATATTTGGGAACCATCGGAACCATTTTGATGGTAATTTTACTCTCGGCGGTCAGCTTTATTCTGATGACGGAGAAATCCCTGCTCAGTGGTGTGTAGAGAAGTCATGAGAGGATGCGGGAGTTTAGCCAGGAGGAATCGGACAGACGCAGAGAATACGCAGCCATGCGCAGAGAGCAGCAGTCAGAGCTTCGTGCCCGCCGTGATAAAGAGCGCAGGGAGCGTGCTTTGCAACGGGAGAATGAAAGAGTGCTGCAACAGGAGGAAAGGGAAAATGAGAAAATCCTCCGTATGGACAGAAAGGTGTCCGGTGTGGCCTTTGATAATACCACCTTTGTGAAGGAGACCTCTAAGCGTAAGGACAATATTCATGAGATTACCCTTAGTGAAGAAAGCTATGCCCAGACTTCTACGCCGGTGGAGCAGCCGGTGCAGGAGCCGGAGTTTAATTTTGATAATATCCGTATCAGAACTGCCCATCAGGTAACCTTGCAGGAGGCAGAGCAGATACCGGAGGAGGACTATGCGGAGATGTATTCGGAGGAAGAACCGGTGCAGGAGCCGGTATATGAGCCCCAGCCCGTGCAGACTGCTCCAAGGGCGTCCCAGCCACGTCCGGCCAGACCGGTTGCTACCCTTACCGAGGATGTGAAGAACAATGTTAACCCTAACCAAAGGGAAATTAATAAAGCAGCTGCCGAGGCAGACAAGAGAGTGCCCAGAAAGTATATTTTCCCGCCCCTGTCCAGATTATCCAAGGGCAGCGGTGGAAGTGGTGATTCGCCGGAGGTATTAAAGGAAACTGCCATGCGTTTGCAGCAGACACTGAATCTGTTTGGGGTGAAGGTAACCATTACGGATATCAGTCAGGGACCTTCCGTAACCCGGTACGAGCTTTTGCCGGAGCCGGGAACCAAGGTAAGCAAGATTCTTTCCTTGCAGGATGACATCAAGCTGAATCTGGCGGCTACGGATGTGCGTATTGAAGCACCCATTCCCGGTAAGTCGGCTATCGGTATCGAAGTACCCAATAAAGAGAATTCCGTGGTTGCTCTGCGTGACCTTCTGGAAAGTAAGAAGTTTAAAGAATTTCCTTCCAATATTGCTTTTGCGGTAGGTAAGGATATCTCCGGAGAAACCATTGTGACAGATATTGCCAAGATGCCCCATATGCTGATTGCGGGCTCTACGGGCTCCGGTAAATCTGTGTGTATCAATACTTTGATTATGAGTATTTTGTATAAGGCGCATCCGGATGACGTGAAGCTGATTTTAGTGGACCCCAAGGTAGTGGAGCTGAGTATGTACAATGGTATTCCACACCTTCTGATTCCGGTAGTTACGGACCCGAAAAAGGCTTCGGGAGCACTGAACTGGGCGGTTTCGGAGATGATGGACCGTTATGCGAAGTTTGCGGATATCAATGTAAAGGATATTAAGGGCTACAACCAGAAGATAGAGACCATGCGGGAGAATGGGGACGAAAATGCTCCTAAGAAGATGCCCCAGATTGTCTTTATCGTGGACGAGCTGGCAGACCTTATGATGATTGCAGGACATGAGGTGGAAGAGGCTATCTGTCGTCTGGCACAGCTTGCCCGTGCAGCAGGTATTCATCTGGTGATTGCTACCCAGAGACCTTCCGTGGATGTTATTACCGGTCTGATTAAGGCAAACATGCCCAGCCGCATTGCCTTTGCTGTATCCAGTGGTGTGGATTCCAGAACTATTCTGGACATGAATGGTGCGGAGAAGCTCCTTGGTAAGGGTGATATGCTATTCTTCCCACAGGGATTATCCAAGCCGATGCGTGTGCAGGGTGCATTTGTGTCGGAGAAGGAAGTTGCGGATGTAGTGGATTTCTTAAAGAACCAGGCCATCGGTAATGTGTACTCCGAGGAAATTGAAGAAAAGATGAAAAGTCTTTCAGGCTCATCCTCCGGTGCAGGAGGAGGCGGCGCAGCTGACAGGGATGAACTGTTTGAGCAGGCGGCAAAGTTTATCATAGAGAAGGACAAGGCCTCCATCGGTATGCTACAGCGTATGTTTAAAATCGGCTTTAACAGAGCAGCCAGAATTATGGACCAGCTTTGTGAATATGGTGTTGTAGGAGAAGAGGAAGGTACAAAACCCCGTAAGGTTTTAATGAGCATGGAACAATTTGAACAGCTAGTTGATGAAGTATTATAATTTATTCGAAAGGTAAGAGGATTTGATATGAAAACAGATATTCAGATTGCGCAGGAAGCGATTATGGAACCAATTACAGCGGTTGCTGAGAGAGCAGGTATTTCCGCTGACGATTTAGAGTTATACGGAAAATATAAAGCAAAGATTTCCGGGGATTTTCTGGAAAAAATCAAGGATAGACCGGATGGTAAATTAATTCTGGTGACTGCCATCAATCCAACTCCCGCGGGAGAAGGAAAGACTACCACTAGTGTGGGCTTAGGTCAGGCCTTTGGCAAGCTGGGAAAGAATGCAATCATCGCTCTTCGTGAGCCCTCCCTTGGACCCTGCTTTGGTGTAAAGGGTGGTGCTGCCGGCGGCGGTTATGCACAGGTAGTTCCCATGGAGGATTTAAACCTGCATTTTACCGGAGATTTCCATGCCATTACCAGTGCCAATAACTTACTGGCAGCCCTTCTTGACAATCACATCCAGCAGGGAAATGAGCTGGGAATTGATACCAGAAGTGTGGTATGGAAAAGATGTCTGGACATGAATGACCGCGTACTCCGTAATGTGGTAGTGGGTATGGGCAGCAAGATGGACGGTGTGGTTCGAGAGGATCATTTTGTAATTACCGTAGCATCTGAGATTATGGCTATCCTTTGTCTGGCTAGCGATATGGTAGATTTAAAGGAAAGACTTTCCAGAATTGTGGTAGCTTATAACTTTGCAGGACAGCCGGTAACTGCAGGAGAATTGAAGGCAGTGGGCGCTATGGCAGCACTTTTAAAGGATGCTATTAAGCCCAACTTAATCCAGACCTTAGAGCATACTCCTGCTCTGGTACATGGTGGTCCTTTTGCAAATATTGCCCATGGATGTAACTCCATCATCGCTACCAAAGCAGCTCTTAAGATGGCTGATTACTGTATTACCGAGGCTGGCTTCGGTGCGGACCTTGGTGCAGAGAAGTTCTTTGATATTAAGTGTCGTATGGCAGGCTTAAAGCCGGATGCGGTTGTGCTTGTGGCAACCATCCGTGCACTGAAGTACAATGGTGGCGTAGCCAAGGCGGATTTAAATACTCCTAATTTAGAGGCGCTGAAGAAGGGTATTGTAAACTTAGAGAAGCATATTGAAAATGTACAGAAATATGGCGTACCTGTTGTGGTAACCCTAAATTCCTTCATTACCGATTCTGAGGAAGAGGTTTCCTTCGTACAGAACTTCTGTGAGGAAAGAAACTGTGAATTTGCCTTATCCGAGGTATGGGGCAAAGGCGGCGAGGGCGGCGTAGCGCTTGCGGAGAAGGTACTTACTACCTTGGAAACCAAGGAAAGTCATTTCAAGCCAATTTATGATTTAGAACTTTCCATCAAGGAGAAGATTGAGACCATCGCCAAGGAAATCTATGGTGCAGGAAGCATAAATATTGCGCCTTCTGCAGCAAAGCAGATTGCAAAGCTGGAGGAGCTTGGTTATGGCAAGCTGCCCGTTTGTATGGCAAAGAATCAGTATTCTTTATCCGATGACCCGACGCTGCTTGGCAGACCGGAAGGCTTTGATATGAATATTCGTGAGGTGTATGTATCTGCAGGTGCGGGCTTTGTGGTAGTTCTTACCGGAGCGGTAACCACCATGCCGGGACTTTCTAAGACCCCGGCGGCTTATGGTATTGATGTAAATGATGACGGTGTGATTACCGGATTATTCTAATAGAGGAGAAAAAGGAGTATGAAAATTATCGACGGAAAGCGCATCAGCGCAGAAATTAAGGATGAATTAAAGGCAAAGGTAGCGGCTTATAAGGAGGAGGGTGTAGAAATTACTCTGGCAGTGATTCAGGTGGGAAATGACCCGGCTTCCAGCGTTTATGTAGGTAATAAGAAAAAGGCCTGCGAATATATCGGTATCCGCTCCCTTGCTTACGAGCTTCCCGAGGAAACCACCGAGGCAGAGCTTCTTAACTTGATTGAAGGGTTAAACGAAAGAGCAGATGTAAACGGAATCCTTGTACAGCTTCCATTACCTAAGCATATTGATGAGGAGAAGGTTTTGAATACCATTTCTCCGTTAAAGGATGTGGATGGCTTCCATCCTATGAATATGGGTGCGCTTTGCATCGGTAAAGAGGGTTTTGTGTCCTGTACACCTGCCGGAATCATTGAACTGTTAAAGCGCAGTGATGTAGAGATTGCAGGAAAGGAATGTGTGGTTATCGGACGTAGCAATATCGTAGGTAAGCCCATGTCCCTGCTTCTTCTTAGAGAAAACGGAACCGTTACCATTACCCACAGTAAGACAAAGGATTTGAAGGAGGTTTGCTCTAGAGCAGATATCCTTGTAGTGGCGATTGGTCGTCCCAAGATGATTACCGCGGATTATGTAAAGGAAGGCGCCGTAGTTATTGATGTAGGTATCCACAGAGGAGAGGGCAATAAGCTTTGTGGTGATGTGGATTATGACCAGGTGGCACCTAAGTGCAGTGCCATTACCCCGGTACCCGGCGGCGTAGGCCCCATGACCATTGCCATGCTGATGAAGAACTGCGTGGAAAGTATTCAGCTTCAGAAATAGTTTTAGAGGAGTCCCAGATGAAATGTCCTAATTGTGGGATGGAGCTGGCGGAAGGAAAGCTTTATTGCGAACAGTGTGGAGAAGATATACATATTGTCCCGGATTTTGAGCCGGAGGTAGAGCTTACCATGGAAGAAAGTCTGGGACAGGTACTTGAAAATGCTTTTGTAAAAACGGAAGAGAAGGTCCCATCGAAAAAGAAACGTAAGAAGAGAAAGAAACGTAGGCATTCCAGACTTAACATTGCTGTAACCATACTTATTCTTTTCAGTATTGGATTTATCATTTTCGCATTTTACTTTATGGAGCATTCTGAGAGTTTCCAGATTGGGCGCGGTCATCATTTTTATGAGGAAGGTAACCTGACGCGGGCTGCATATAATTATAAAAAAGCAATCGAACTTAATCCGGAAAACATCCAGACCAAGCTTTCGCTGGCATATTGCTTCCGCGACATGGGAGAATATCCTGCCTTTGAAGAGCTGTTGAATGAGATTATTTTTAGTCCCAATGTCACAGAAAATGACCAGAATCTGGCCTATAAGCAATTAATTTCGCATTTTCTGTCACAAAATGATTATGAAAAGATTGACAAAATATTAACCAGTTGTAATAATGAATACGTTGTAAAAAACTACAGTGATTATTTGGTGTGGGAGCCGGAGCTTAGTCATAGCGGTGGGTATTATAATGAGATTATCCCCCTAAAGATTTCCTGCAAAACCAAGGGAACCATTTATTATACCCTGGATGGCAGTAATCCCACAACAAGCAGTCAGGTGTATGCCGGAGAGAATATTTTCCTTCGTGATGGCCAGGAGTATACGGTGAAAGCTATGGTAGTAAGCAGTTATGGCGTAATCAGTGACTGTGTTACTGCAAAGTACGAGATTGAAGTGCAGAAGCCTTCCGCACCTTTGGTTTATCCTTTGTCAGGGGAGTATATGGTCAGTGAACCGATTATTGTAGATGTGGAGGATTATGAGGTGGTGTATTACACCACGGACGGCAGTGTTCCCACCACGTCCTCACAGCGCTATAGGAATTCTCTGATGATGAACAAGGGCTATACACTTTATCGTTTTATTAAGGTGGATGAAAACGGAGTAGCCAGTGATTACACGGAAAGAGAGTACATTGTTATGATGATGGAAGCTTCCCCCATGGAAGCGAATTAACATAGAAAGGTGTAATAGATATGTATAAGATTTTAGTTGCAAAAGAACTTACCACCAACATTTATTTGATGGAGGTAGAGGCAAAGAGAGTGGCAGCGTCTGCACTTCCGGGACAGTTTGTCATTGTCAGAACGGATGAAAACAGTGAGAGAATTCCACTTACCATCTGTGATTATGACCGCGAGAAGGGAACCGTAACCATCGTTTTCCAGATTGTTGGCGGGGGTACCCAGATGATGAGCGCCTTAAAGGCCGGCGACAGCTTCCACGATTTCGTGGGACCTTTAGGATGTGCTTCTGAGTTCTGTAAGGAGCCTTTAGAGGAGCTTAAGAAAAAGAACATTTTATTCGTAGCGGGCGGCGTTGGTGCAGCACCGGTCTATCCGCAGGTGAAGTGGCTTCATGAGCAGGGGGTAAATGCGGATGTTATCGTGGGCAGCAAGACCAAGGATTTACTCATCTTAGAAAAAGAGATGGAAGAGGTAGCAGGCAATCTGTACGTGACTACTGACGATGGTTCTTACGGAAGAAGCGGTATGGTTACCCAGACCATCAAAGACCTTGTTGCAGAGGGTAAGAAGTATGATGTATGTGTAGCTATCGGTCCTATGATTATGATGAAGTTTGTATGTCTCCTCACGAAAGAGCTGGAGATTCCGACCATTGTCAGCTTAAATCCCATCATGGTTGACGGTACCGGTATGTGTGGTGCCTGTCGTGTAACCGTAGGTGATAAAGTGAAGTTTGCATGTGTTGATGGACCTGAATTTGATGGACATCTTGTTGATTTTGATGAGGCAATGACCCGTCAGCAGATTTATAAGACTGCAGAAGGCAGAGCTTATCTTGCTGCAAAAGAGGGCGCGACCCATCACGGCGGATGCGGCAATTGTAACTAATTTGGAAGAAAGGTCAGGTCAGGAGAATGGACGTTTTTAAGAAAGTACCTGTAAGAGAACAGGATGCACAGGAAAGAGCGACAAACTTTGCAGAGGTTTGTCTTGGATATAATTTAGAAGAGGCGATGGCTGAGGCCAGCAGATGTATTAACTGTAAGAATGCACAGTGTGTACAGGGCTGTCCCGTATCCATTAACATTCCGGGCTTTATCGCTCAGGTAAAGGAAGGCAAGATTGAAGAGGCATATCAGACCATCAGCGAGTCCAGTGCACTTCCCGCAGTATGCGGACGTGTATGTCCTCAGGAAAGCCAGTGTGAAGGAAAATGTATCCGTGGTATCCGCGGTGATGCGATTTCTATCGGTAAGTTAGAGCGTTTCGTTGCAGATTATGCTAGAGAGAACGGCATTAAGCCGGAGGGCGCAAAAGAAAAGAACGGTAAGAAGGTAGCTGTCATCGGTTCCGGTCCTTCCGGACTTACCTGTGCAGGCGACCTTGCCAAGATGGGCTATGATGTAACTATTTTTGAGGCACTTCATGAGGCAGGCGGTGTACTTGTATATGGTATTCCGGAGTTCCGTTTACCTAAGGAAGCGGTTGTTAAGAAGGAAATCGAGAATGTGAAGTCCCTTGGTGTTAAGATTGAAACCAACGTGGTAGTAGGTAAGTCCGTTACCATCGATGAGCTGCTTACCGAGGAAGGCTTCGAGGCTGTATTTATTGGCTCCGGTGCCGGTCTTCCTAAGTTTATGGGTATCCCGGGTGAGAATGCTAACGGTGTATTCTCTGCAAATGAATATTTAACCAGAAGTAACCTGATGAAGGCTTTTGATGAGAATTCTACCACCCCGATTATGCGTGGTCAGAAGGTAGCTGTTGTAGGTGGCGGTAACGTAGCAATGGACGCTGCAAGAACAGCTCTTCGTCTTGGTGCTGAGGTTCATATTGTATATCGTCGTAGTGAAGAAGAGCTTCCTGCCCGTGTGGAAGAAGTTCATCACGCAAAGGAAGAGGGTATCATTTTTGACCTTCTTACCAACCCTGTGGAAATCTTAAAGGATGAGAAGGGCTGGGTAACCGGTATGAAGTGTGTGAAGATGATGCTTGGTGAGCCGGATGAGTCCGGTAGAAGAAGACCGGTCGTACAGCCGGATTCTGAATTTACCATGGAGTTAGACACTGTAATTATGTCCCTTGGTACTTCACCAAATCCTCTCATTTCTTCTACTACCGAAGGCCTTGAGGTAAATAAGTGGAAATGTATCGTAGCAGATGAGAATGGCTTAACCAGCAAGGAAGGTGTATATGCCGGTGGTGACGCTGTTACCGGTGCTGCAACCGTTATTCTTGCAATGGGTGCAGGAAAGGCTGCTGCGAAGGGAATTGATGAGTACTTAAGCAATAAATAGGAGATAAACCGATGTTAATTTGTCCAAAGTGTAGAAACGAATATAGAGATGGTATTGAGAAGTGTGCAGATTGTGGCTGTGCACTTGAACCGGTAAAAGAAGGTGAGAAGTATGTCCCCCTTCTTGCCGGTAATCAGGCCAGTGTGGAGCAGCTTAAGAAGTACTTGGAATACAACAAGTTAAGTGGTGTACAGGTACTTTACGATGGTGCCAGAGGTGTGCATGTGCTTGCAGTAAAGGAAGCGGATGCGGACAAGGCAAAGAAATATGCCAACAACTTTATGCAGCAGGAAGCACGTCGTATGCAGGAGGCTATGATGGCCCAGCAGGTGCAGGCGGGGGCATTTAACGTGCAGGCTCAGGCAGAGGAAAAGCCGGCAGCTGCGGAAGTGAAAAATCGTAAGTATATGGACAACAAAGAGCGCGCTGCAGAAAATCGTTCCTCTGCATGGACCCTTCTTCTGGTAGGTGGAGCCGGTCTTGTGGTAGTTGTATTGGGATTTTTGGGTGTCTTACCTTTTAATGTAAGCGGACCGAGCCGTATTATGGTGTATGGTATGATGGGAGCAATGTTCCTGTTATTTATCGTAATGGGCTTTGTATCTCTGAAAAAGTCTAAGACCTATGCAAATCAGGCGAAGGAAGACAATGAACTGGAAAGTACCTTAAAGGATTGGTGCAGACAGGCATTTGAAAATGGCAGAATCGACACCATGCTTGGCATGGAGGTGATGGGTGCCAGTGAGGAAGAACTCTACTTTAAGAGAACTTCCGCAATGAAAATGATGATTAAGGGACAGTTTGTAAATCTGGACGATACCTTTATTGATCATTTCGTTGATGAGATTTACGATGAGTTGTTTAAGTAGGTATCTGTATTGAGAATCGCAATTGTATGTGTGGGAAAAATTAAAGAGAAGTTTTACCGGGATGCTATCGATGAATATGCAAAGCGGCTCAGTAAATACTGTAAGCTGGATATTATCGAGGTGGCGGACGAAAAGACCCCGGATAAGGCTTCAGAAACCGTAGAAAACCAGATTAAAGAGAAGGAAGCAGAACGTATCCTTGAGAAAATCAAGGAGGATACCTTTGTTTATACTTTGGAAATCAAGGGAAAGCGGTATACCTCCGAAGCCTTTGCCAAGGAACTGGAAAGTAAGGGGACTTACGGAACCAGTAATATCGCGTTTGTCATCGGAGGTTCCTTGGGACTTCACGAGAAGGTGTTGAAGCGTTCCAATGGTTCGATTAGTTTCTCTGATATGACCTTTCCCCATCAGCTGATGCGTGTGATTTTGATAGAGCAGATATATAGGGCTTATCGGATTATGAATAATGAACCATACCATAAGTAAAGTACAATGAGGGCGTAGGTGAGAAAATGTCTCACCTACGCCCTGTTTTCTTTGGGAATATTTGAAAACTGGTCATTTTATTCGTTGTTTTAGAGCTGGATGTGCTGTAGAATCTAAGATAAGTCAATTTAGGCCCCATCTGGATGGTAAAGGCAGGGTGTGATAAGAAGATAAGGGTAAAATACAGCACAGAGATCTGCTTAAAAAGCTATGAAATGCTGGCTTTTAGACGATTTTTCTGCTGAAGTGGGGCGTGGTGAGGAAGAAAAAACATATACGTCACAGAGAGGGACATCTCAATGATTTCTCAGGTAGCAGCGGAATGGTATTTTTTGAAACCTCTAAATATTTTGCTGAGGAACGGAGCGAATTGATGAGTAGTGTGCGGACAGTCAGAAGAAAAGTGACAAGCTGGAGTCTGCATTATTGCTGTACTTATTATGTAGGTGGATATCATATATCAGAAAAGGGGCATTTAGGTGGTTTTGATTTAAAGCCATACATATTGGAGGAATGTAAAGCATGGAAAAGTAAAAGAGAACACCTCTTTTTGTAGAAATTGTGATGTATAATTACATAAGTATAAATACAAACTCTCTCTATGAGCTTATTTCGAATATAGGAGTATCTAGTATTGTTATATTGTTATGTTATTTTGGTGCTATTTTGATTCAAAAATCCTATAAAAAGAATAAATGGAATATAATATTGTGGGTATTGACAATATTTGTAACTACAACCACTCTGTTTGTAGTTATGAGGATGTTTTCTGGTGAAACATTAGTTTTTATATTAAAATATATTCTGCAAAATAAGAAACAAGTATTTGGGATGATATTTGCTTTGTCTGTAATAATTGGTTTGATGCTCTTTATCTCTGCTGTTGCTGTCCAAGAGATAAAGTATATAGTTTCTTGGATTAAAGGAATGTCAATTAATGCAAAGAACTGTTTAATTATTACAGGTGCAGGAGTAGTTGCATTGATACTATGTTGTGTGATAATGTATTATACTTGCCAGTCTTCATATAAGAGTGATCTGGAGATGAGTATTGTGATGATTGATGAGGAGCAGTATGTAGTAATTGACCAATATGCAGAGCAATGGATTATAAAACCTTGTAAGATTGTTGAGGGAACTGTATATGTAAATGAAGACATATATGTATTCAAGAATATTGAGTCATATCCTATCAGAAATTATCATAATGAAATAAATGTTGGAGAATCCTTGTTAACAAATGAACAGTTCATTAGCGTTCAAAATTAAGGAAAACAATATTGGACAATGCTACGGGTATTTTTTCTTCATATAAATTGACTATTCACAAAAATGTATTTATAAAGATGAAAGGTATGGCAGGATATAGTAGATTGTGTTATACTATAATTGAATGAGGCATTCCGATAAGAAAGGATAATTGTATGGAAGCGATACGGATAAATAAAAATGCATATACCATCAATGATGCAGTGGATGTCTTGTTTTCTAAGCTGGATGAAGCCATAGATGATATGGAAAATGGAAGAGTGATTTCAGAAGAGGAAATGTGGGCAGAACTTGATGCAATTTAAGTAGGTGCATCATGAAGAAATGTAAATATAAGATTGAGTTTACTTTCAGCAGCAGAGATGATATGCGGAAGATGAAGAAATACATTTTGGATACTTTCAAATATCGTGAGCTTGGCGAAAATTTTACCAGGAAGATGAAGGAAGCTACAGAAGGTTTAAAGACGTTGCCGGAAAGTTTCGATAAGATTGGGCTTCAGTATAGAGGTTATGGCATACGTCTGAAGTTATATCGTAAGTATTTGTTTTTTTATGTGGTTGATAATAAGACAAAGATTGTAACTATTTTACGTGTAATGCAGGAAGGTATGGACTGGCAGGTAGTATTGAAACGCTGGCTGAAAGAAAATGAATAACTAAGATACAAAAGCTATCCCAATGCATAGGGGATGGCTTTTCGTATATTGGCAATATAACAAGCAAAATACAAGTGGGGGTATGTATCGTGAGAATGTATGACGTAATTATGAAAAAGCGAAACGGATTTTCCTTGACAGAGGAAGAAATCCGCTTTTTTGTACAGGGATATACCAAAGGGGAGATACCGGACTACCAGGTATCGGCGCTGATGATGGCCATTTATTTTCAGGGGATGAGTAAGGAGGAGACCCTTACCCTTACCATGGAGATGGCAAAGAGTGGGGATATGCTGGATTTATCGGAGATAAAAGGAATTAAGGTGGATAAGCACAGTACCGGCGGTGTGGGAGATAAAACTTCTCTTGCACTGACACCTATGGTAGCGGCCTGCAGCATTTCTGTGGCAAAAATGAGCGGCAGAGGCCTTGGACACACCGGAGGCACTATCGATAAGCTGGAGAGCTTTACAGGCTTTACCACAGGCATTTCCAGAGAGACTTTCATCAAAAATGTGAACGAAATCGGTATCGCCATCATGGGCCAGACTGCTGACCTTGCTCCGGCAGATAAAAAGCTCTACGCCCTTCGTGACGTAACCGCTACGGTGGACCAGATGTCCCTGATTGCCAGCTCCATCATGAGCAAAAAGCTGGCGGCCGGTGCGGATGCCATCGTACTGGATGTAAAGACCGGAAGCGGTGCCTTTATGAAGACCCTAGAGGATTCCATAGCCCTTGCTAAGGAGATGGTTGATATCGGAAACGGAGCGGGAAGAAATACCATTGCCGTAGTTTCGGATATGGACCAGCCCCTTGGATATGCGGTGGGCAATTCCCTGGAGGTCATCGAAGCCATCGAAACCTTAAAGGGAAATGGTCCGGCAGATTTTACCGAGCTGGTAATGGAGCTGGGCAGCCAGATGCTGATTGCCGGTGAAAAAGCCAACTCAAAGGAAGAAGCAAAGAAGCTTTTACAGGATACCATTGAAAACGGTACTGCTCTTGATAAATTTGCAGAATTTGTAAAGGCACAGGGCGGCGACGAAAGGGCAGTCTATGATACCACCCTTTTGCCGAAAGCATCCGTTATCAGAGAAATTAAGAGTGATGAAGAAGGCTATATCCACAAAATTCAGTGCGATGAAATCGGCATCTGCTCCCTTATCCTGGGCGGAGGCAGAGAAACCAAGGAAAGTGAAATCGACCTATCCGTAGGCTTTGTCCTCACAAAGAAAATCGGCGACTACGTAAAACAGGGCGACACCCTTGCCATCATGCATGCCAACGATACCGCCAAAGCCGATACCGCCGAAAAACGCTTTAAAGCAGCCTATACCATCGCTAATGACCCGGTACAAAAACCGGGGATGATTAAAACCGTTATAGCCTAGAGAGCTACTCTGGTTTTAAAGGTTGACCAACACACCAGCAAATATGAGTTTTGTATGCAACGTATTCATAATACCCTTATAAAGGTGACTTGCCACTGCATCGGAACCTTTATAAGGGTACTATGAATATGGGGCATACAAAACTCATATTTGCGGAGCACTTCGCATACATTTAAACCATGAGAGATCGATGTATTATTCAGTTACATGGAAGAGAAGGGGTCTGGATTGAGAACTACCGTGGCATCTTAAAATATAGCTGTGATGAGGTAAAAATCCAGGCCAAGGAAGGTATTATTCAGATATTGGGGAATCACTTGCTGATTGAATATTACTCAGGTGAGGATATGCATATAAAAGGATTAATCAAAGAAATGCATTTTTTGTAGGAGTAGCAGCGTGAAATTTGTAAAGGCATATGTGGAACTGATACTGACCGGACAAAATGTGGAAAGATTCCTGAATCTATGTGTGTTTCATGATATCGTTTTTAAGCAGATTGAAGACGATGGAAAAACCTTCAGGTGCGTGCTTTCCGTAGAGGATTTTTATAAGATAAAAGAAATCATACGAAAGACAGGGGTAAAGGTAGTGATATCTGGGCGATATGGACTACCTTTTTTGTTTCAGAAAATGGTGAAAAGAACAGGACTTATCTGGGGAATTGGTCTACTTCTGTGCCTTATGGTGTTTTCTCAGAAAATATTGTGGAGCATTGAGGTACATGGTCTGGAGGTGGTGACAAATCACCAGATTCTGGATGTGATAGAGAAGCAACAGGTACATGTGGGTATGTTCCTCAGCGAGATTGATTATGTGGCACTGGAGGAGGCTGTCCGCGGAAGCTTTCCGGGTATCGTCTGGTGCAGTGTGTCCCAGGAGGAGAACCGCCTCCAGGTATTTGTCAAAGAAAAGGAACCGGAGCATGATAAGCCTACCACCGAAGCAGATATCCGAAAGCTTCTTGGCATCTCTGTGGTGGAGGGCGATGGCTTTACCAATCTGGTGGCAGACAGGGATTTTACCATTGATTCCATGGTGATTCGCAAAGGCTTCCCGGGAGTGACATCCGGGGAAGTAAAGCCGGGAGATGTGCTGGTTTACGGACAGATTCCGGTGTTTGCGGATGATGGGACTGTGAAAACCTATCTTATGGAGACGGCCAGCGCCCAGATTACCGTTACATACCAGCAGGAGTATGATGATAAGTTGGATAACACCTACGTGAAGAAGGAATATACCGGCAGGGAGGGCTATGGATTTCTTTTTCAGGGGAAGGAGTATTCCTTCCGGGAATTTGGGCAATATGATAGTGAACAGGTATGTCGACTGTTTCAGCAGCTTTGTCCAATCACCATTGTTAGGTATAAGGAGTATCATTATGTGGAATATCGACGGAGTGATGCAGAGATGGAAAATATTTTGTATGGAAAACTGCAAGATTTTCTGGATGGATTAGCAGAAAAAGGTATTCAAATCATAGCAAAAGATGTTACAATAAAAAGAAATGTAGACTATAGCAGACTGCATGGAACGTTAACACTGGAAGGTAAGTTTGATGAGTAAGATTTCATTGCAGATGGAAATGCCCATAGAGCATATGCAGAAGATTTTCGGTGCCGGGGATTCCTACATCAAAAAGATTGAAAAGGATTTTCAGGTAATTATAACAGACCGGAACGGGAAAGTGAATATTACCGGAGAAGAATCCCATGCCAATAAGGCCTGCCGGATTCTTGCGGGGCTTTTGGAAAGCTCCATGAAGGGAAATGAAATAGAGGAGCAGCGCGTAGATTACGCCATTTCGTTAGGTATGGAAGAGAAAGAAGAATTATTAACAGAAATTGACAGTGACACCATATGTCACACCATCAGCGGAAAGCCCATTAAGCCAAAGACCCTTGGTCAGAAGCAGTATGTGGATGCCATCCGGGATAAGATGATTGTATTTGGTCTTGGTCCTGCGGGAACGGGTAAGACCTATCTGGCCATGGCGATGGCCATTACCGCTTTCAAAAACGATGAGGTGAGCAGAATTATTCTGACCAGACCGGCCATCGAAGCCGGAGAAAAGCTTGGCTTTCTGCCCGGGGATTTGCAGAGTAAGGTGGATCCTTATCTGCGTCCCTTATATGATGCACTGTATCAGATTATGGGAGCGGAGAGCTTTGCTAAGAATATGGAGAAAGGATTAATCGAGGTCGCACCTCTTGCCTACATGAGGGGACGAACCTTGGATAATGCCTATATCATTCTGGATGAGGCTCAGAATACCACGCCTGCCCAGATGAAGATGTTTTTAACCCGTATCGGTTTTGGCTCCAAGGTGGTGATTACCGGTGACAGTTCCCAGAAGGATTTACCGGTGGGTACCAAGTCCGGTCTGGATATCGCAACCAAGGTACTTGGGAAGATTGACGATATTGCCTTTTGTAATCTGACCAGTAAGGACGTGGTTCGTCATCCGCTGGTGCAGAAGATTGTAAAGGCTTATGACGATTTTGAGGCAAAGGAAAAATACAGAGCGTCCCGTGAAAAGGGCGGAAGAAAAGCATAACGAAGGAGATTATTATGACTTTTTACGTTGAGAATGAAACTGAAGTTGCATTTCCCTTTGATGTAGAGGAACTGGTGGAGAAGATTGCGCTTCAGGTGCTGGATACAGAGGGCTGTGAATACGAGGCCCAGGTCAATGTGCTTCTTACCGATAATGAAGGAATCCATGAGTACAATAAAGAATATCGGAGCATTGACAGGGAGACCGATGTGCTTTCCTTCCCTAATGTGGATTTTGAAACCGAAGGGGTTTTTGATATTGATGAGGATATGGAAGCGGACTATTTTGACCCGGATACGGGAGAGCTGATATTGGGGGATATCATCATTTCCGTGGACAAGGTAAAGGAGCAGGCCGAAAGCTACGGGCACAGCTTAAAGAGAGAGTTTTCGTTTCTGGTAGCCCATAGTATGCTTCATTTATGTGGTTATGACCATATGGAGCCGGGAGAGGCAGCTGTCATGGAAGCAAAGCAGGAGGAGGCCTTACGGGCACTTGGAATTACAAGAGAGGATTAAGTAATAATATATGAATCAGGCAATGATTACTAAAAAACAATTGATGTCCATCAGCTATATTCTGGGTGGATGCTTCTTCCTTTATTTTGCGGGGAAAATAGGGAATAACGGCATTGGATATATGGCCATGGTGATAGAGCTTCTTTGTTTGTTTGTATTTCTTGTCAGCGAAGAGATTACGGACTTTGTGTCCAAAATGATTCGGGGAAAGAAGACAAAGGGGCTTCATAAGGATGCATATAATGTGCGGCGGAGAGTGCTGGTGATTCAGTTTATCACCGGAATTATCCTTTCCGTGGTTCTTTTTGCGCTGGCGGATGTACTGGCAGAAGGGATCTTTAAGGTTCCTTATATTGGTATCTGTCTTCGGATTGTTGCACCGGTGATATTTTTAAAGAGTATGGAGACGGTTTATCTGGGCTCCTTTCAAAGCTCCGGAGCCCAGATGCCCACGGTGGTCTGTGCATTTCTGCGACAGATATTGTTCTTTGTGTTTGGTTTCCTCTTTACAGAGAAAATCATGAGTTATGGAGAAAAGGTGGCAGGACTGCTCCAGAATGAAGATTTTGCGGGCATGTATGGAGCCATCGGGTTGTGCACGGCAATTACGCTGGCAGAGCTTTTGGTATTTTTATTCCAGTTCTTTTTATATCTTATCAGCGACCGGAAGAAGGAAAAGAAACGAATCAAGGATGGTCTGCAGACCACGGAGGATTTGCGTACCACATTGTACTACTATTACAGTAAGGTGGTGTTAATTTTCTTTAGTCAGGTATTTTATCGTCTGCCTATAGTTATGGGAATTCTGTTTTCCTTGAGAGCACTATCAGACCCTTTTGGCAGTGCATATCAGGTAGGAAGGTTCTATGGACCTTTTTTGGTGCTGTGCTTTATTCCGGTGATTTTGGTGGAGATAGGCACCTATGTAATGCAGGGAAAACTGACTTATTATTCCAATAAGTCGGATCACAGGGGCGTGCGTGAGACCATTGCGGCAGGACTGCATTACTGTGTGATTTTCACTGTGTTTTTAAGTGTGATTTTCCTTACGTTGTCAGGACAGATTACCGCGGTGCTGGTAGGCTTGGAAAACGGAGAATTTGCACAGTACATTAAGCTGGGAAGTGTCTTTGTCATCGTGATGATTCTTGCCAATTTCGGTATGGGGCTGCTTCGGAGCATGAACCAGAAGAGATATGTGCTGCTTTGCTCCTTTTTAGGTGCGCTGGCGGCTCTTGTGACTTGTTTTATCGGTACGAAAAAAGGGTTTGAGGTATATGATTTTATGCTCTATGCCATGGTTTTCGGCTTTGCAGTGTGTGCCCTTTCTTCTATCTGTCTGGTGACCCTGGGAAGAAGAATCGGCGCAGAGGTGATGACGACGCTGGTGGTGCCCCTTTTATGTGGCTGCGTGGTGGGCCTTTTGATTTTGTTAATCAGCAGTCTGATGACTCCCCACCTGGGGAATCTGGTGTGCCTGATACTTTGCGTGGTATTTGGGTTTATCATATACATATTCCTTTTGGGGCTTACCAGGAATATACATGAAAATGAGATTTCCATTATGTATGGAGAAATCGGAAAACGAATTGTAGGATTGATATTTAGATAATGAGTGAGAAAAGAAAAGTTGGTATTATCGGCGGCGGCGCTGCCGGGATGATGGCTGCCATCACGGCAGCAAGGCAGGGAGCCGAGGTGACCATCCTGGAGCGGAATGACCGTCTGGGGAAGAAAATCCTTGCTACCGGCAACGGAAAATGTAATTTCACCAACCGGGTAATGGACAAGTACTGTTATGACAGTGAAGATTTGGAGAAGGCCTGGAGTGTGCTACAGGCCTTTTCTGTGACAGAGACGGTAAGCTTTTTTGAGAGTCTGGGCATGCTCAGCAAGGAGAAAAACGGGTACTTTTACCCGGCCTGTGAGCAGGCCAGTGTGCTTTTAGATGCCCTCCGTTTTACGATTGATGACCTTGGAATCCGGGTGTTGTATGAAAGAAAGGTCTCCGGTATAAAAAGGGATGGTAAGATCATAAAAGTACTTTGTGGTGAGGAAGCTTTTGGCTTTGATAAGGTGATTGTGACCTGTGGCGGAAAGGCGGCGCCCAAGACCGGTTCTGACGGAAGCGGTATAAAGCTGGCAAGGCAGTTGGGACAGGCGGTAATTCCTTCTTATCCGGCGCTGGTGCAGCTTCGCTGTGAGGAGGATTATTGCAAGGCCATAGCAGGCATACGTTGTGATGCAGAGATTACGCTGATTTCTGGTGGGGTACCTTTGGTGGTTGAACGGGGAGAACTGCAGCTGACGGATTATGGTATATCCGGAATTCCCATTTTCCAGCTCAGTGGTATTGCCTGTAGGGAGCTTGCAAAAGACAGCAGCTTAAGAGCAGAAATCGATTTTCTGCCGGACTGGTCCGATAAGGACTGGAGACGTTTTGGAGAAAAGCGTTTAAAGCATATGAGTCAGCGTAGAGTGGAGGAATTCTGTAACGGAATACTCAATAAAAAGCTGATGCAGCTTTTCATCAAGCTATCCGGCTTAAAGGGAGATAAAATTGTTTCACAGGTGAGCAGAGAAAAGGTGGAAACCCTGTTTTATCTCTGCAAGCATTTTGTATTACATGTAAATGGCAGTAACGGCTATGAACAGGCGCAGGTATCCGGTGGCGGCGTGGATTTACGGGAGCTGTCCGAGAATCTGGAGTCCTTGAAGGTGCCGGGGGTATATTTTGCCGGAGAAGTAGTGGATGTGTATGGCCGGTGTGGCGGTTATAATCTGCAATGGGCGTGGAGCAGCGGTTATGTGACCGGGCTTCATGCAGCAAAATAGTTAGGAAGTAGGATATGATTCGTATTCATCAGTTAAAGGGCGCAGTGGATGCTTCTGAGAAGGAGCTCCTAAGAAAGGCTGCTGCCCTGCTTAAAATAAATGATTCTGATATGGAGTCCTTCCGGATTGTGAAGCAGTCCATTGATGCCAGAAAAAAGCCGGATATTATTATCAGCTATGTGGTGGAAGTGACGCTGAAAAGAAAGGACAAAGCCTGGGAGGAAAGGCTGGTAAAGAAGCTGAAAAATCCAAATATTTCTGTGGCAGAGAGAAAGGAATATGTCTTTCCAAAGCCGGGAGATAAAAAGCTAACGCATAGACCTGTCATCGTAGGAATGGGACCGGCAGGTCTTTTCTGTGGCTATTTTCTGGCAAAGCATGGGTACAGTCCCCTGATTTTGGAGCGGGGTAAGGATGTGGATGCCAGAACCAGGGATGTGGAGCATTTCTGGGAAACGGGGGAACTAAAACCAGCCTCCAATGTACAGTTTGGAGAAGGGGGCGCCGGTACCTTTTCTGATGGTAAGTTAAATACATTGGTAAAAGACGTGGATGGCAGGAGCTATCAGGTGATGAGAACCTTTGTACACCACGGTGCACCGGAGAAGATTTTGTATGATTATAAGCCCCATATCGGCACGGATGTGCTGCGAGAGGTGGTAAAGTCCATGCGGGAGGAAATTATCCGTCTGGGCGGAGAGGTTAGGTTTGAAGCGAAGGTTTCCGGCTTTGATTTTGAGGGAAATCAGGTATGTGGGCTTGTTTTGGAAAATGGAGAGAGAATTACGACCTCTCTTTGTGTTCTGGCTATCGGTCACAGTGCCAGAGATACCTTTGAGGAGCTGTATCGCATGCAGGTACCCATGGAGGCTAAGTCCTTTGCAGTGGGCTTTCGTGTGGAGCATCCTCAGGAGATGATTAATGAGAGCCAGTATGGAAAAAAGGATGCCGGAAGCTTGGGAGCTGCGCCTTATAAAGTGACAGCCAAGACCTCGACAGGCAGGGGCGTGTATTCCTTCTGCATGTGTCCCGGAGGGTATGTGGTAAATGCTTCTTCGGAAGAGGGGCGCTTATGTGTAAATGGTATGAGCTATAGCGGACGGGATTCTAAGAATGCCAACAGCGCCATTATCGTGGCAGTGACACCTGCAGATTTTGGAAGCGACCATCCTCTTGCAGGCGTGGAATTCCAAAGAAGACTGGAGGAGCATGCCTATAAAGCGGGTGGTGGTAAAATCCCCATGCAAAGATTTGGTGCTTTTAGGGCGACTGTGACAGGGGAAAATTTGCCGGAAATGACGCAGGAGGATAATTTACAGCCCTTAACCAAGGGAGCGTATCAGGAAGCAGATTTGACCGGAATTCTACCCATGGAATGTAATCAGGCTTTTGTGGAGGGAATGGAGCATTTTGGTCACATTATCAAGGGCTTTGACAGGCCGGATGCCACTATGCTTGGTGTGGAGAGCCGAACCTCCTCATCTGTGCGGATTCACCGGGACGAAAGCCTGCAATCCCTCATCAGAGGACTGTATCCCTGCGGCGAAGGAGCAGGTTATGCGGGGGGGATTACCTCTGCAGCCATGGACGGAATGCGTATTGCGGAGGAAATTGCCAAAGAATATGCCCCTTTAACGCATTGACGTGATGGACTTTTTGCATTACAATACCATAAATAAAGTTCACACGTCAGACAGGAGTAAATATGAGTACATTTAGAGATGCGATTAAAGATAAAAAAAGAATTGTTGTAAAGATTGGTTCGTCCTCTTTGCAGCATCCCGAAACCGGGGATTTGGATTATATAAAGCTGGAGAAGCTGGTGAGAGAGCTTTGCGATATCCGCAATCAGGGGAAGGATGTGGTGCTGGTGACCTCCGGTGCCATTGCCGTGGGTAAGAAGGCTATTTCCTTTGATATCAGGAAGGACATTGCAGGAGATGCGCCACTGGCGGTGAAGCAGGCATGTGCAGCCATTGGACAGGCAAGACTCATGATGACCTATCAGAAGATTTTTGCAGAGTACAATCAGGTGGCAGCCCAGATTTTGATGACAAAGTATACTATTGCCGATGACCTGAGCCGTTTTAATGCTCACAATACTTTTTCGGAGCTTTTAAAAATGGGTGTCATCCCCATTGTAAATGAGAACGATACCGTAGCTACGGACGAAATTGTCATCGGTGATAACGATACCCTTTCTGCAGTGGTTGCAGCATTGGTGGATGCGGATTTGCTTATTTTGCTGTCCGACATCGATGGCTTGTATACCGACGACCCACGTACCAATCCGGATGCGGAATTTATCCCGGAGGTAAGGGAGCTGACCGAGGAATTTATGAACATGGGTAAGGCGTCCACGGGAAGCGGCGTAGGTACCGGCGGAATGAATACCAAGATGATTGCAGCCAAGATTGCTACCAATATCGGTGCGGATATGATTATTGCAAACAGTGCGGATATCGGTATCCTTCATCGTATTTTAAATGGTAAGGATGTGGGAACCTTATTCGTGGCAAATAAAAATGAAGAGTTTAAGGTGCAGGAATTTGTCACCGGTCTTCACAAATAGGAGAGGAAAAATGAATTTAACAGATATGATTGCCCGTATTAACGAGCTTTATCACAAGTCTAAAACACCGGAAGGACTTACGGAGGAGGAAAAGAAGGAGCAGGCTTCTCTTCGTCAGGCATATGTGGCCAATGTACGTGCCAATCTGCGTGGACAGCTGGACAATATTGACATTAAGGAAGCGGACGGAAGCATTACCAATTTAGGTGAAATGGTAGCAAAGAGAAAGAATGAAAACTAAGAGAGAGATTCGCAGGGAAGTCCTTGCCATAAGAGATGCCTTAAGTGAGAAGGAGCGCAGGATGGGCTCTTTGAAGGTGGCGGACAGGATTATCGGACACCAGTGGTTTTATCAGGCGGAGCATCTTCTGGTCTTTGTATCCTATGGAAGCGAAATTGATACCACGGAAATCGTGGAGGAGGCTCTTCGGAAAGGGAAAAAGGTGTATGTGCCCAAGGTGGAAGGGGATGTGATGCACTTTTACCGGATTGGCGGGCTATCGGAGCTGGCGGAAGGGTATAAAGGGATTTTGGAGCCTACAGGTCAGTCAGAAAAGTATGATGAGAAAGCGCGACTTGCCAAGGGAGAGCGTGTACTGATGATTATGCCCGGCGCCGCCTTTGATATGCTTCGGAATCGTATTGGCTACGGAAAGGGCTTTACGATAAATATTTATCGGATAAAGAAGATTTGCAGATTTACACCATCGGTATCGGCTTTGCCTGTCAGATGGTGGAGGAGATTATAGCGGAGGAAACGGATATTAAGCCCTATCAGGTGATTACCGGCTAGGAGAAGGGAAGGAAATATGGATTTAGTAGTATTAGGTCAGAATGCTGTAGCAGCGAAGTATGAGATGCAGGGATTGACTACCGAAGTCAAGAATCGGGCTTTAAGAGCAATTGCATAGGCGTTAGTTGACCATTATGAATAAATTTTTCTTGCAAATGAAGTGGATATAAAATACTGAGAGGATGCTTTTATTCATACCGGCCTTTTAGACCGTCTGAGCCTTACCAAGGAGCGTGTGGCAGCCATGGCGGAGGGACTTACTCAGATTGCAGAGCTGCCGGACCCTGTCGGAGAATG
>JAFTXD010000024.1 GCA_017461775.1 Lachnospiraceae bacterium | reverse complement strand
GTGGGGGGGTCTGGCAGGAGAGGCAGATATTACGACGGTGACCTTATCAGATGACCACGGAGGTCTTGCGTATAAGAATCTGCAACGGGTGATTTTACAGATGCAGAAAGCAGGTGTGATTCTTGCCATTGCTTCCAAGAATAATGAAGAAGATGCACTTGAAATCATAGATAAACATCCTCATATGGTGCTTCGTTCAGAGGCCTTTGCGGCAAAGAGAATTAATTGGAATAATAAGTCCGACAGTATTGCAGAGATGGCTCAGGAACTGAATCTGGGGCTTGATTCCTTTGTGTTTTTTGACGATAGTGACACGGAACGGGAGCTGATTAAAAAGGTGCTTCCCCAGGTGGTGGTACCGGATTTCCCGGCTAAGCCGGAGGAATTGGCTCCCACCATGTGCGGGATTTACAGAACGTATTTTGAGAAGCCGGTACTGACCAAAGAGGATGCAGAGAAGACCAGACAATATGCAGAGAATGCCAAGCGAAGTCAGCTTCAGGCATCTTCGTTTAGCTTTGCGGATTATCTGAAGGACTTGCAGATAAAGATAGAGTCAGTGGATCCGGTAGCGAATCTTGAGAGATTCCTGCAACTGATGAATAAAACCAATCAGTTTAACTTGACTACCAAGCGCTATGAGCTTGCAGAGCTACAGAAGGTATTGGAAGATTCTACGAAAAAGGTGTATCTTTATAGAGTAGAGGATCGCTTTGGGGATTACGGAATCGTAGCAGCACTGCTTGTGGATTTATCCGGTGTGCCTACGATTACGGATTTTGTAATGAGCTGTCGCATCATGGGAAAGAATGTGGAATATGGCATTCTGACCATGGTGGAAGAGGAGTGCCGGACGGTGCATTGTAACAAGCTTCGGGGCATGTATATTCCTACCGCGAAGAATAAGCCGGTAGAAAAGCTTTATGAAAAAGCCGGATACGAATTTGTAGGTAAGCGGTTTGATACCGAGCTGTATGAAGTAGATTTAGATAAAGCTCCCGAAAGAGAGTATTATTTTGTGAGGTTATAATGAAAGAAAAAATTATTGCTTTAATGGATGAGATTTTTCAGGTACCGGCAGGTACCGTGACAGAAGAGACCAAGGCTGCCGATTTGGAGCAGTGGGATTCTCTTGCACATGTAATGTTAATCGGAGAACTGGAAAGTCAGCTGGGAATTTCCATTCCTTTGGATGAAGCGGTAGAGATTACCAGTGTGGCAGAAATCTTTGAAAAAGCGGGGATTTAGGCTATGGCAGTAACGCTTCGGGAAATCCGGGAATCCGACCTTGAGAACATCATGCGCTGGCGCATGGATCCGGAAATTACAAAGTACATGAATACCAATCCGAAACTGACTATGGAAGGACAGGTAAAGTGGCTGGCATCCATTAGGCAGAATCCGGATGTGCGATATTGGATGATTCTGGTGGAAGGGAAAGAGGCCGGAGTTATTAATTTAACCGGACTTACCAATCCGGACGGAGACCTTGGCTGGGCATATTATGTGGGAGAGAAGAGCCTTCGCAGTATTATGACAGCACTGTCACTGGAAATGAGTATGTTTGATTATATATTTGATGAGCTGGGGAAAAACGCCATTTACAGTGATGTATTTACCTTAAATCAGGGAGTTATCAAACTGCATCTTTTATGTGGCGGCGAGATCGTGGGAGAGAAGAAGAATCACATTACCAAGGAAGGTGTTTCCTATGATGTGACCTTTACCCGGATGACCAAGGAAATCTGGAATTCTATACGGCACACCAAGAAATACGAGAAGATTGTGTTCCCGGAGGTTTAAGATATGAATAAAGAGATTAGAATCGGTAATAAAATAATAAGTGAGAATAGTCCTACCTTTTTTATTGCGGAGATGTCCGGTAATCACAACATGGATTTTGACCGGGCGGTGGCAATCGTAAGGGCGGCCAAGGAGGCCGGAGCGGACGCTATTAAGCTGCAGACATACACCGCAGATACCATCACTCTGAACTGTGACGACCCTTGCTTCCGTTTGGAGCAGGATGCGCTCTGGGATGGAATGATTCTGCATAAATTGTATCAGGAAGCGTATACTCCTTGGGAGTGGCAGCCAAAGCTTAAGGAAATTGCGGACGAGCTGGGAATCATACTGTTTTCCTCGCCATTTGATTTGACTAGTGTAGACTTTTTGGAGGAGATGGATGTTCCCGCATATAAAGTGGCATCCTCGGAAATCAATGATATTCCCCTTCTGACAAAGATTGCAAAGACCGGCAAACCGATCATCATCTCCACCGGTATTGCCTATATGGAGGATATTGAGAGAGCACTCAGAACCTGTAAGGAAGCAGGGAATGAGAATGTCATCCTGCTGAAATGCTCCACCGCGTACCCGGCACCATATGAGGAAATCAATTTAAAAACTATCCCTAATATGGCAGAAACCTTTGACTGTATTGCAGGTCTGTCCGACCATACTATGGGCAGTGCCGTGGCAGGAGCCGGTGTGGCAGTGGGAGCTAAAGTTATCGAAAAGCATCTTACTCTTAGAAGAAGCGATGGCGGAGTGGATTCTGCATTTTCCATGGAGCCGGAAGAGTTTAAAGAAATGGTGGATAATGTACGTATTATCGAGAAGGCTCTGGGTAAAGTGACTTATGAGTTGACGGAGAAGCAGGAAAAGAGCCGAAAGTATTCCAGATCCCTCTTTGTGGCGCAGGATATGAAGGCGGGAGATGTATTTACACCGGAGAATCTTCGTAGTGTAAGGCCGGGCTGCGGACTTCACACCAAGTACTATGAAGAGCTTCTTGGCAAGAGGATTTCCAAGGATGCTAAGCTGGGTACTCCTATGTCATGGGACCTTGTTGATTACGAATAAATTATGAAAAAGATTATTATCAGAGCCGACGGTAATACTAAAATCGGTGCGGGGCATCTGATGCGTTGCCTTACCGTGGCAGAAACTATAGAAAAAAATAGAGTACTCTTCGTCTGTGCCGATGAGGAATCGGCTAAGCTGGCTATGGAGCATGGGTTTCATGCTTTTGTGTTAAATACGGACTACAAAGATATGATGTCCGAGCTGCCACTTTGGCAGCAGATGAAGGCGCAGAATGTAGGCGGTCTTGGCACCGGAGAGGTAACCATTCTGGTAGACAGCTACTATGTGAATAATGAGTATTTGCTTGCGCTGAAGTGTCTGGGAAAAGTAGTGCTGTTAGATGATATGGCACAGGATGTGAAGGCGGCGGATGTCAT
>JAFTXD010000023.1 GCA_017461775.1 Lachnospiraceae bacterium | reverse complement strand
GCATTATGTACCATTGTATCCGTATACATTTTATATCGGCAGCAGGGCGTGTGGTATAAATGTTTGACCGGATTTATAATGCTGATATATCTGGTATTATGCAGCATTACGGATTATTATACACAGCAGATGTATGATTTGAGTCAGCTGGGGGTATGTGTGGTAATCGCCGGCAGCTCTTTATTGCAAAGAGTTCCGGCGATTTGTGGAGCAGAACTGATTGCTTTCGCAGTATTACAGGTGCTCATATTTCGGAGGATGTACGGGGAAGGGGATGTGATGTGCTTTTTGATATGTGCATTGTCTGTGGTGGAGAAGGGAATTTACATATGGGTATGTCATATGGGAATATCCTTTTTGCTTCTGGGGATTGTGCAGGGCGCAGGACACAACATTGCTTCCGATGGAAATCTGAAGCTCCCGGTGCCTTTTTTTCCCTATATGGCGGTGGCTTATGCACTGGTTTTTTAGTGTGCGGTGTTGTGCCACCTTAGGTTTTCTGCTATCATAAAGAAAGCGTGGAGGTGTATATTATGGTATCTGTCAGTTTGTGTATGATTGTGAAAAATGAAGAGGCGGTACTTAGAAGATGTCTGGATTCCGTAGCTGATTTGGTGGAGGAAATCATTATTGTAGATACCGGTTCTTCGGATAGAACCAAGGAGAGTGCCGGAGAGTACACCGATAAAGTCTATGACTTTGAATGGATTAATGATTTTAGTGCGGCAAGAAATTTTGCATTTTCCAAGGCTACCCGGGATTATATTTATTCTGCGGATGCAGATGAGGTATTGGATGAGGAGAATCACCGGCGCTTCAAGATATTAAAGGAGAATTTACTTCCGGAGATAGAGATTGTGCAGATGAAATATGGCAATCAGCTGCATTTCGGAACGGTTTACAATTTTGACGAAGAATATCGTCCAAAGCTTTTTAAAAGAATCAGAGAGTTTCAGTGGATAGAGCCTATCCATGAGACCATTCGTATAAGCCCGGTGGTATATGACAGTGATATCGTTATTACGCATATGCCCACAAGCGAGCATGGTAGTCGGGATTTGCAGGCGTTTCGTAGGCAGATTGACAGCGGGGTGGGACTTTCCCGGAGACTTCGTGAGATGTACGCAAGAGAGCTTTTGATGGTTGGTGAAAGAGAGGATTTATTGGCTGCAGAGGATTATTTTGCACAAATGAGCAGCCAACCGGAGCTTTCCCCAGAGGAATATATGGAATGCTATAGTGTATTGGTGCGCATTGCCTATATGAAGGGAGATGCGCCCATGCTTATGAAGTATGCCATGAAGGCAGCGCTCACGGAAGGCTGTAGCGAGGTGTGTCTGGAGCTGGGGCACTTTTATGAGCAGCAGGGAGATGCTGAGGAGGCTTGTATCTGGTTTTATAATGCGGCGTTTGAGACCCTGCCTATTCTGGTGAAGGATGCAAGGGATAAAGCGCCCTTGGAAGGTTTGATCCGTGTATATGAGGAGCTGGGGCTCACAGAGCAGGCTGCGATTTATAAGGAAGAACTTCGGATGCGTAGCTAGTTGCAAATTAAACGGAAAATGTTATAATTGATATTTGATTATCAGATAAAATGAAGAGGTCGAGTATATTATGAAATGGGAAAGTAATGTTCGTAAGGTTGTACCCTATGTTCCGGGTGCACAGCCAAATAAAGAGAAAATGATTAAATTAAATACCAATGAGTGTCCTTATCCACCGGCTCCCGGCGTTGAGAAGGCTCTTCAGGAGATGAATATCAGCGATTTTCGTTTGTATCCGGACCCGAATATCACAGGCTTAACACAGGGACTTGCAGATTATTACGGAGTGAAAAAGGAGCAGGTGTTTGTTGGTGTAGGAAGTGATGATGTTATTGCTATGGCATTCCTTACTTTCTTTAACAGTGATAAGCCCATTTTGTTTCCGGACATTACCTATTCCTTCTATGATGTGTGGGCAGATTTGTACGGAATCCCATACCAGACCTGTAAATTAAAGGATGATTGGCACATTAATCCGGCTGACTATATGCAGGAAAATGGCGGAGTAGTAATCGCCAATCCAAATGCCCCTACCGGTTTAATGGAAAGTTTGGATACCATAGAAGAAATCATTAAGGCAAATCCCGATGTAGTAGTAATCGTAGATGAAGCATACGTTGATTTTGGCGGTGTGTCTGCCCTTCCCCTTCTGGAAAAGTATGAGAACCTTCTAGTAGTGCAGACATTCTCTAAGTCCAGAGCCATGGCAGGTATGCGTATCGGTTATGCTTTTGGTAATGAAAAGCTGATTAAGTATTTAAATGATGTAAAGTTTGCCTATAATTCTTATACTATGAACAAGCCATCTCAGGTACTTGGTCTGGAGATGCTCAGGGACAAGGAATATTTTGAAGAAATCGTTTCAAAGATTGTAAATACCAGAGAGTGGACCAAGAAGGAGCTTGCAGCTTTGGGATTTACTTTCCCGGATTCCAAGACAAATTTTATTTTTGCTACGCATGAGACTATTCCTGCTAAAGATATTTTTGAGGCTCTGGAAAAGGAAAATATTTATGTGCGTTACTGGAACAAGGAGCGTATCTCCAACTGTCTGAGAATCAGTATCGGAACTGATGAGGAAATGCAGGCATTGGTGGATTTTTTGAAGGATTATGTAAAAGCGTGGAGGCAGTAAATGGAAGCGTATACTGATTTTGCATCTGTATATGATGAATTCATGGATAATACTCCCTATGAAGAATGGGGAGAGTTCATTGTGTCCAAAATAGAAAAGTATGGTATCAGTAAGCCTGAGAGAGACAGTGAAGATTTGCTGGAGTCAGAGAAGAATCTGATTTTGGATCTTGGCTGCGGAACCGGGACCTTGACGCAGGCACTTTATGATAAGGGATACGATATGGTGGGAGTGGACAATTCCGAGGATATGCTCCGTATCGCCATGGAGAAAAGGGATGAAGCCGGTGCGGAGATTTTGTATCTGTTACAGGATATGAGGGAGCTGGAAATGTACAGCACCGTGGGAACGGTTATTAGTGTGTGTGACAGCGTGAATTATATTTTGGAAGAGGACGAGCTACAGACAGTGTTTGAACTGGTAAATAATTATCTTTATCCGGGCGGATTGTTCATTTTTGATTTTAATACGGCATATAAATATCAGGAGATTATCGGGGATACTACTATCGCAGAGAACCGGGAGGAATGCAGTTTTATTTGGGGAAACTACTACCATGAGGATGAGGAAGTTAACGAATATGACCTGACCATCTTTGTAG
>JAFTXD010000022.1 GCA_017461775.1 Lachnospiraceae bacterium | reverse complement strand
GCTCCCCAGCTCCCGCTGATAGTCTTTATTTAGTTTATTTACCAGCATTTGCTTTATAAAGGACTTAATGCTCAAAATATACCCTCAACCTTAGAATATCTTCTTTACTGCTGCTGCCATATCACTTGCCATAGAAAGAGGAATGCGTACTACTTCCATCTTCACATATAACTTATTGCTTCCCTTAGGAGAAAGCTCACTGATTCCAATATTAATATTAGGATCTGTAGTAGGAAATACAATACTGGGCATATAACATTTAGTTTCCGGATCTACTGCCCTCGCAACCTTACCGTTTACAATCATCACCTTACGATTCTGAAGCGGAACGCTCTCCCCGTTAAAGGTCATTTCCAATATCTTCACCATGCAGCTGTCCATGCAGGGATCGATACGCAGCATCTTTACATTGCCACTGATTTCCTGTTCAAACTCAATTAACTGTTCGCTCACATATGCATCTGAGAGAAAATACGAATTTTCCTCACTGTAGCCATTGCCCAAGTCCTCATAAATCTGTACTCTGGACACGCTCTGGGCAGACTTAAATCCGTCAATCCATTTCTGGGGCTCATGAAGTGCTCCACCGATTACATCCCTAAGCACCGCCATAGACATGCGCTTTCCGGTTACAAACTGCTGGAACTCCATCTCCTGCTCCCGGTAGTTCTCCGCATCCTTTTCCCTGATATTCAAGGTATCCAGTACTCTTCCAAGGTCAATGGAATTACGTTTCTCATCCTCTAAGATGTAGCAATAAATCGCACGGAATGCCAGCTCCTTGGTGGCAACTGCCTTTCCGAAGGTCCACTCGTAGTCAATCAGGGTCCACTTGTCCCCGTCCACCATAAGATTGGCAAAAATCAAATCATAATCTGCCACCGGATATTCTTCATTATATCCTACACGCTCTATATACTCTTCAAACAGCTTATAAAAGCCTTCATAATCCTGCTTTTCCACACACTCATCCATCAGTTCAGACAGCGGTCTTCCTGACACGAATTCAAAGGAGGCATATAGTTCCCTGCCATCCTCCACAATCTCGCACTTGTTAATCTCTAAAACACTATCCTCATAACGTTTGCAAAGATTCTCATAGGCCAGAGCCATACCCTTTACATGGTCTACAGCCTCTGCAGTTAACGGATACTTACGCACCTGAGTATTGCCTGCCTCATCCTTACAGATGACTGTCTTAATCTGATACTGTGGTGCTCTGTCATTGGAATACTTGGTAAACTGTACCAGGAATCCTCCACCGATTACTGCCACATAAGAATTGGAAAACACAGAAAACAGACCGTCCTTTACAATGCCATCAAAAGCATTCTTCTCATCAAATAAAAGCATACGGTCTCTGTCATAATTTCTTAAATTGTTGGAAAGCTCTCCCTTTCCCGGAAGATAACTGTCCGAATACACGCTGGTCATAAATTTATAATCCGGGTAAGGGTAATAGAAGGTAACATCCTCCACTCCGCACCTTGCAAAAATCTGCTCAAGCCCGGGTCTTGAAAAGGTGCGCACACCACCCCCACGGGGATAATTTTCAATTCCGCTGAAATAATCTCCCAAATGATCTTCCTTACATCCGGCAAAATATTTCAGTCCCAGCTTGTTTTCAATAGCGATAACAATTCGTCCGCCGGGAGCTAAATGCTTCATCAAAATCTTCAAAAAGTCCTCATACGGAGTCTCACCGCCGATATATGCCTGTCCGTATTCAAACACGCCAATCAGACAAATATAACTAAAATCCGTAGGGAGGTCCGGCTCGATATCCTTGAAGTTCCCCACATGAATGGTTACATTCTCACACTCTGTATGACGATAAGCATTAATCATACTGCGCTTCTTGGATAGGTCTACACAGGTCACACTTCCCGCTTTACGGGAAAGTACACCGGTGATGGCACCGCAACCGCTTCCTACCTCCAATACCTTATCCTCTTTGGTAAAAGGAATAAAATCCACGATATTCTCACGAAGAGGTGATAAGTGGTATAAAATGGGCCAACTTTTTCTTTCTTCAATAATACGTCCGTATTCTACAGTGGAACAATCTCTTGTAATCTGTAACAGCTCATCCTCCACTGCACCATCGCAATAAAAATCCTCACCGGGATATTTACTTAAATCTAAAGTGATTTTACCAATCGTTTCCGTCATATCGTAATCCTTTGCTAGGAAGTCTTTATATAATCCGAAATCTCCACAACCTTACTGTCACCGGACTTTGCTCCATCTGTTACTATGGTTTCGGAGAGCATATCGTAGTAACCTACGGTATTTTTATCTGACACAACTGTAATATTCAGAGCATCATACAATCTGTGATATACCTCAAAGGTATCACCGTTATATCCGGTTACACCAAAGGAAAGCAGATACTCACCGCCCTGCAGAGTCATCTTCTGCTTAAAGGTAATATCCTTCACCATCCCCGGCTTCACACTATCTAAAAATGCTTTTTCTATCATGGTATTGGTACCGGTAATCTCTACACCAATGGCATTCTTTACGGAAAACGCAAAGATAGGGGCTGGAATCGTATCGTTAAAACGCACACGCATATGAATGGTGAATTCACTGC
>JAFTXD010000021.1 GCA_017461775.1 Lachnospiraceae bacterium | reverse complement strand
CGTTCTCACTCCGTGAAAAACGTAGCGGTACTAGGCTCGAAAATACCTCGCCAAGTGCCGACGTTTTTCAAGGGTCTCTATAAGGCATATCATTCCATCACAGAACAAACCCTATCGATAAACCCAGCCATGCCCCGGACACTGACACTTCCGCAGGTTAACATACAACATTTCCACTTAACTATACCACAAATCCACCTTGACGGCATCAACTTTATGTTAGAAAATAAACATAGATAAAAAGGACTAGAGGATGCTTAATATGGCAGTGAAATTAGCGACAGGCGCTACCGTTACGGCGGAGAGCCTGGAGAAAAAATGTTATCTGAATATTGAGGTGTTTGGTGCAGTAGCCGGTGGCGACCCTGTGGAGAACACCAGGGCAATCAACGAGGCTATAGAGCAGGCGTCCAAGGTGGGAGGCTGCGTGCTGGTGCCGGAGGGCGAGTTTAAGGTGTATACCATTCGCCTGCAAAGTAATGTGACACTCAAGCTGGAAAGGGGTGCGGTGCTTCGGGCGGCAAAGACGGATATCCGCCATTCCTACGTTACCCAGCAGGGCGAAGGCGGTAATTATGACGAGCCGGAAGTGGAGATTTACGCAGGCTTGCAGGACCACGGCCACACCTACTTTGCAAATAGTATGTTTTATGGTGCAGATTTAGAGAACATCATGATTTGTGGTGAGGGTCTTATTGACGGAAGCCAGATGGATGCTGAGACCGGGAAGCGGGAGTATGTGCTCCTTGGAGGCGATCCGCCGGAACCGGAATATCGTAACGAAAAGGGACATCGGGGCGAGTGGTTTGGTAATAAATGCATTGCGCTTCTTCGCTGTAAGAATGTGGTTTTAAAGGATTTTTCTCTGGTTATCGGGGGACATTTTGCCATTATTGCAGAGGGTGTCACGAATATGCTTCTGGAAAAGCTTTTGGTGGATACTACCAGAGATGCACTGGATGTAGATTGCTGTCAGGACGTGACCATAAGAAATTGTACCTTTAATTCCCTGACGGACGATGCACTGGTGCTGAAGGCTTCCTATGGCGCGGGCTTGTTTATGCCAACCTGTAATGTGCTGATTGAGGATTGTGTGGTAAGCGGTTACGATGCGGGGAGTGTGTACGCCAAGGTGTATAGCCGGGACAAGCTGATTGCCACAGATAGATGTGGCCCTACCGGTCGTGTGAAGCTGGGAACGGAGTCCACCTGTGGCTACCATACGGTGACAATCCGCAGGGTGAAGTTTGAACGTTCCAGAGGCTTTGCCTTAGAGGCTGTGGATGGGGCGGATTTGCATGATATTTTATTTGAAGACTGCGTGATGGACAATATCAGCAGCTCTCCCATCTTTATCAGAGCCGGAGAGCGTGGCAGATATCCGGTGACGGGGAACAGTCCGGAAGAGCTTTTGGTGGCTTCTACGGACAATGTGCGCGTGGATAATCGGAACTGGGTGCTGCCGGATACGGACAAGTATCAGAAGTATCCGCCACTGCGTTATATCCCCTCTTATCGGAAATGCAGAAGGGTTTCTGTGGATGGGCACAGTGCCTTTGAAATAGTGGATGAGAAAGAGCCGGCGGTAGTGAATCCTGCCAATGTGGAGCTGCGGGATGGTCAGTATTATGTAAAAGCAACCGGAGAGTCTCTTTACAAAGGGCAGGAATACTATTTTGCCAATGCCAGCGGAAGTCCCAGGATGGCCAAGGTATCGGATATTGAAATCCGCAATGTGAGAATCACCAATGCGGACCCCAGATACCCCATGCTTCTGATGGGACTGGCGGACAGCCCCATTGAAAATGTAGTTTTGGAGAATATACAGGTGACCTACCGCGGTGGTATGACCATGGAGCATGCGGTGGAGCAGCGGCAGTTAAATACCAACTGGGAGTACGAGCAGTACCAGACCGCCAGTGCGATTCAGTCGTTGCCATGGCTGGTAAATACCTTCTTCTTAAAGAATGAGGGACTTCTCCCCCGAGTAAGCTGGGATGCAGAAAAGAATGCTTGGAAGGATGACCCTTACAATGTGCCGGAGCTTCCCTATGTGTATCCGGAGCCAAGCAATTGGGGAATCCTGCCTGCTTATGGTTTATATGCCAGACATGTGAAGGGGCTTACCTGCAAAAATGTGAGCATGGACACTACAGTGACAGATGAGCGTCATGGAGTAGTTCTGACAAATGTGTCAGATGTGCAGATGCAGGATGTGCAGGCAGAAACCGTGGAAAATGTGGCAAAAATGGTGATGGTAACCAATCCTTACACCAGAGCTACAAACCACGAGTGTTTGCTTAACGAACCCTACTTCACAACGAAAGTGACAAATGTGTCGTTCATAAACGAAGAGGAAGAATCCATAAATATACAGGACATTCAGGAGATTACCCTGACGGCACCTGCGCCGGGAACACCAAGGGATAGCTTGTATGATTATCCTACGGTGCCTGTTCCGGAGAATGGCTACACCTTCCGGGTAGCCACAGAGGATTATCCTTTACCGGTGACCGTGTTCCGCCCCTTCCTTCAGGTGGATAGATATATAGGGGTGGCACAGGGGGAACTGCTACAAAAACAGCTGATTCTTCGTGACCCCATTGCCCAGGCTACAGGGAAAGAAAACGATGGTATGGTTTATAATGAGGCCCGGGCAAGAGATTATGTGGTATCTGGACATGCACGTCAGTGCAAAGTAACATTGGAAAACTGGCAGAACGGCCTATCCTTTGATGATAAGAGCCTTACGCTTATCTGGGATACCAATATGGTGGAGAAGGGAAAATATATTCTTCGCTTTAGTATAGAGGACGAATGTATGAAAGATACACAGGAGGTGCAAATTGAAATTTTCTAAGCTTATGAAAAACAAAGGTGTGGCTAGCCTGTTAGTAGCCGGATTAACCGTAGGTTCTCTCACCGGATGTGGTGGGGAGAGCCAGGAGCCTGTAGCCTCTGATAGCGTGGTACAGGATGTGGTAGAAACAGTGGCACCTGCAACGGACAGTAATGAGCCGGCGGAGCCCGTGATTTATGAAGTGGCAGAGCAGAAGTTTATGCCCACACTTCCTACAGGTGTGGAGCAGGCGGATATTTATGTGGAGCCTATTGAAGGACTTTCTGAGGATTTCATTAAAGGTATGGATATTTCTTCCGTGATTTCCTTAGAGCAAAGTGGTGTAAAGTATTATAATGAGGATGGTCAGGAGCAGGATTTGTTCCAGATTCTGGCAGATTCCGGTATCAATTATATCCGTGTACGTGTGTGGAACGACCCTTATGATTCCAAGGGAGTAGGCTACGGCGGCGGTAACTGTGATGTGGAAAAGGCAGCAGAAATCGGCAGGCGTGCGGCAGAATGTGGCATGAAGCTTTTAGTGGACTTCCACTATTCGGACTTCTGGGCGGACCCGGCAAAGCAGAAGGCACCCAAGGAATGGGCACATATGACCTATGCAAACAAGGTGCAGGCAATGTATGACTGGACCATGGAAAGTGTAAATACTATTTTAGCTTCCGGCAGTGATATCGGTATGATTCAGATTGGTAACGAAACCAACAGCGGTATGTCCGGCGAGACGGACTGGACCCGTATCACTGAGCTGATGAGTCAGGCAAGCAAGGCGATTCGCGATGTCAGCGCCCAGCAGGGAAGAGAGATTCCTATTGCAGTACACTTTACCAATATTGACAATAAAAACGGTATCATGAATGTGGCACAGACATTGGAGGATGCCGGACTGGATTACGATATTTTCGGCGTATCCTACTACAGCTTCTGGCATGGAACTATGCAGAATCTTACCGATGTACTTACGGAGTTAAATACCCGCTTTGGTAAGAAGACCTGTGTCATGGAGACTTCCTATGCCTATACCTTAGAGGATGGCGACGGATTTGCAAACAGTGTTTCTGAGGTGGATTTGATTGATGGCTATGCAGCTACTGTACAGAGCCAGGCTACCAATATCCGCGATATTATGGCGGCTACTGCAGCAGCAGGAGATTCTGCTCTTGGTGTATTCTACTGGGAGGGTGCATGGCTTCCGGTAGGACCTGCAACCGCAGACAATTCTGCAATTTGGGAGCAGTACGGCAGTGGCTGGGCAAGCAGTACTGCTAAGAAGTACGACCCCAATGATGCCGGTGTTTATTATGGCGGATGTTCCTGGGACAATCAGGCAATGTTTGATTTTAACGGCAAGGAATTGCCTTCCTTGGACGTATTTAAGTATGTAAACTACGGTGCAGAATGTGAGCCGAAGGTGGATTACGTGGAGAGCGTTTACGCAGCTTTAAATGTGAACGAGGCTGTGATTCTTCCGGAAACCGTAGAGGTTGTGTACAATAACAGAGCACTGTCCGGTCCGGTAGCTGTTACATGGGATGCAGATGATATTGCAAAAATTGACACTTCTGTCATGGCAGACCATGTGGTCAGAGGATATCTGGAGGATGGTACACAGGTGACCTGTGACCTGACCATTGCGAAGGTAAACTACGTGCAGAACCCAAGCTTTGAAGAGAAGAATACCACCATGTGGAATGTGACCTATGCAGGCGACAGCAATCCTACCGATTTCCAGACCAAGAGCTCCGATGCTATGACCGGTGATGTGAGCTTCCACTTCTGGGATGAAGCAGAGCAGGATTTCAATATTGAGCAGACCATTTCCGGTCTGGGTGCAGGTAGCTATACATTCACCGCAGCAATTCAAGGTGGTGATGTAGGTAATGGCGCAGAAATTTACGCATACGTGAAGGTGGGCGATACCGTATATCAGTCCGACCCGGTGAAGCTTTCCGGTTGGACCGTATGGCAGAACCCGGAGGTTCGTGATGTCGTGGTAAATGGAGAGGATGTCACCGTTGGTGTTCATGTGAAGTGCCAGGCGAAGGGCTGGGGAACTATGGATGATTTCTACCTGTATAAGCAGTAAAAATGATATGATGAAGCTATATTGGGAGCTTCCGGGAGCCATTTCCCGGGGCTCCCGATATTTTTGTATGGGCTTTAGCCTGTTGAGTGCGTCGTTACGAGTTTCTCAAAAGAGAAACGAAGTACGCACGAAACCAAAACCCACCTGCTATGCGGGTGGAGTCATTTCGTTATACAAAAAATCACCTTTCCGTTACAATAGAGTTGTTCAGGCACTATTGCAGAAAGGAAAGGTGATTTATGGCGAATAAAAATTATGATTTAGCTCACACAAAATGGATGTGCAAGTATCACATTGTATTCACTCCCAAGTATAGACGAAAAGTGATATATAATCAACTAAAAACAGACATCCGAGATATTTTGAAACAGTTATGTGCATACAAAGGAGTGGAGATTATAGAAGGGCATTTAATGCCGGATCATATCCATATGTTGGTAAGCATTCCACCTAAGATGAGTATATCCAGTTTTATGGGATATCTGAAGGGGAAATCTGCACTTATGATATTTGATAGGCATGCAAACTTAAAGTACAAGTTTGGAAATCGTCATTTCTGGTCAGAAGGATATTATGTGAGTACAGTAGGATTAAATGAAGCGACAATCAAGAAGTATATTCAAGACCAAGAGAAGTATGACATTATGCAAGACAAATTAAGTGTGAAGGAGTATGAGGACCCTTTTAAGGGTTAAGTCGAAGTAGTACAAACGCCCCTCCAAGGGGCATAAGCAACGCGTCAAGTGCAATAGTGACTTGAACGGAGAGAAAGTCAGGGCGCCTTGAGACGCTGTCCGGTGCCAGGGGCTTATAGCCAGCGTCTCGAGCCACCCGTTATACGGGTGGCGGCGACTTT
>JAFTXD010000020.1 GCA_017461775.1 Lachnospiraceae bacterium | reverse complement strand
GGGAAATCCGATTTTGTTCTCCAAGTAGAGAAAGTGCATACTCTTTTGATGTATATGTCAAAGCTGTTATTCAGGTTCATGATCCTATACTATTTTATCAAAACAGAAACATAGATGTGGATGCTTATTTTGACAATCTTTTTTCGCTGGATGTTAAAAAAATTACAAGAGCATATAGCATTTTAGAGTATGATGGAATGGATGAGGAATTGACACAGAAGCTGTCTTCTTATAATACGCTTGATGATGCAACTGGTTTTAGTTATCGCATATCAGTTGTGGATGCAACACCTGGTGAAAAAGCACAGCAATATGTATATCAGTACAGTAAGCAACAGTTGGATGCGGGTTTAAAAATTAATGCAAGAAAGTTAACATCGTCTTACACTGTAAATTTTGAGGAAGCAATTATGGCTGAGGTAGTTGAAGGGAAGATTACAGAAAAAGAAGCGATAATGCAGATTGAGAAGTACAAAAACGAACTTGTGGAGAGTAAAATTAAGAATCTTGAAGCTATGCGGGAAAAAGGCTTTATTACGGATAAGGAGGCCAAGAAATTGGCTAATCCTGTGCTGGATGATGTTGGTGGAAGAAAGCGGATAGAACATTTTGCAGAGCAGGATAACCAGAGAAGAGCACTGTTTGACCAGTTTTATACAGAGGAAGAAGAATAATGGCTAATTTCGTAGATTTTTTGCTGGAATTACCATTCTGGCTTCGGGTTGTAAGTTCTCTAGCTATCATAGTTATTTTATGGAGAATCTTAGGAAAAGGTGTTTTTTGGATTTTGTCCTTAGTTCCCTTTCTATTAAGGAGAATTTTTATTGTACTATATCAAATTATTGAGTTGCCTATAACAATTCTGCATAAAAAGCTGGGTGCAGGATTCTATGATATTGACAATCATATGGTTATTATAGGTGAGAGAATAGATTCTTTTTTTGAAAAATGGTATGAGTGTTGGCATTCTCATTATAAATTTCATTGGGGAAAAGCGCTGATTATATATTTTATAATTGTCTTTTTTATTGTTGCACCATCTTTGTTTTCAGTGGACAATGATTCCTTGAAAAGGGGAGAAGAATTATATCTTTTTTGCGAAAAAACGTTCATTGAGTGGATAGAAAAACAGATAGAAGAAGATTCTATCCAAGAAGTGGTAGTTACAAAAGATGAGCAGGTAACCATTGAAAAAGAAGAAATGGAAGTTTCTAAAATTGAGCTTATGGTGTCCGGTGTAAATAGTTCCTTATTAGTGAGAGATATCCCTGATATGGAGGAAGGAATTGCGTTGGAAAGGCTACATAATGGGGATATCGTGGTTTGGGCCGGAGAAATGATTTTTGCAGAGGCTGCTGATAATCACATAGAGGCATGGGTAAAAGTGATAACACAGAATGAAGTAGATGGCTGGAGCCGTTTATTCTATTTGCACCCTTTGAATTATGAAAATGCATCATACCATATTACAGAAAGTGTTAATATGCTGGCAGAGTAGAAATATGTCCCCGGATATCGGATAGGCAAGAAAGCCTCCAAGTCACTTAAGGATTTGGAGGCTTTCTTCTGCCCGTTTTTGAGGAAAATAATTTCCGAAATAAACAATCCATGATAAAATAGTTTTAAGATTGTTTCATGGAGGTTTCCTATGACAGCTCCATATTCCATATTACATTTTCTGGTAGACGGCATATGTGCCTTTGCTATGTTCGGACATTTTGCGGCCCGGGAAGATTGGTATTTGAATATATTACTTTATAATTTCTGTGCTTTTGCATTGCAGATGCCTTTGGGAGCCGTGTTGGATGGTCTGAATGGACAACTAGGCAGGCAGAAGTATGAACCATCTTTTGTATACGCAGTGGTGGGTGTGATACTTACGTTTATTGGTGCAGTAACGCATCCGGTGGTGTTAGGGATTGGAAATGCGATGTTTCATCTAGGCGGCGGCGTGGGAACCATTCACGAGGATGAGGGCAAGGGCTGGCATGGCAAGGGACTGGGTGTATTTGTGGCACCGGGGGCTTTGGGTCTGTATCTGGGCACGCTGCTGGCAAAGAGCGGGATGGTTTCGCCGTGGAGTTGTTTTTGGCCGGTGGGAATGGTGGCGATTTTGTGCTTGATGTGGAGCATGCTTGCGTTGCGTAAGAGTATATCACCGATTTATGGAGAGTTTTCCTTTGGGGCAAAGGATGGTACCCTATGGATTATGCTGGGTTGCCTGGCTGTAGTAATACTACGTTCCTATATTGGTATGTCAGTGAGCTTTTCCTGGAAGACTACATTAATTGCCGGTACTCTGGCAGTGCTGGCGGTGGTGCTTGGTAAGGTGGCAGGCGGATTCACCGCTGCCGGCTTTGGTGTACGTCCTACAGTGGCAGTATCGTTGGTGTTTTCAGCTTTGTGCTTTTTGCTTTCCGATAATATGGCAGCAGGTGTGTTGGCATTGTTTTTATTTAATATGACCATGCCTATCACTTTATATTTGCTGGTACAGCGCATGAGAGGATTGCCCGGATTTGCCTTTGGATTATTAACCTTTGGGTTATTTTTAGGCTTTTTGCCATCCTATTTCGGAGTGAGTCTTCCGGTAAATGGACGAACAATTGGATGTGTGGGAAGCCTAGTGTCATTGGTGATTTTGTGGATTTGTACGAGGTCTGACAGTAAGAGTTAGAGGGTGAATGGATTTGGGTACATATTTGTTGCAGATGTTCGGGGGTTCCTTACTTTTAACTGTGTTTATCGAAGGTTTGGTGGGCTTTTTATGGGGGCTGCGAGGGAAAAAGAATTTTATACTGGTTATATTGATAAATTTTCTTACCAACCCGGCAGCAGTGCTGATATACTGGTTATATCGGATGTACTTCGCAGGGACATCGCTGCCTGTGCAGATTCTCATAGAGATTGTGGTAGTGATGGCAGAAGCACTGATTTACCGAAGCTTTGCAAAGGATGAGAGATTTCCGATTAGGAGACCGGTGCTATTAGCAGTTGTGGCAAACGGTTTGTCCTGGGGGATTGGAGGATTGTTATGAAAAAGATATTGAGCTGTTTGGCAGTAATGGCTTGCTTCATGCTGTGTGTGTTGAAGGTGAAGGCGGATGTCATTTGGGAGCCTTACGAGGATGATTTCTATATGGAAAACCGGGAGAGCTGTGAGTATATTAACCGGAACTACACAGCGGATGGACCGGATGGTAAAGTGATAGTGTACAAAAGTCCGGAGAATCCTACGATGGTGGAAACCTGGGAAAACGGATACACCGTACATATATATTATGTTTGCAATGACGAAGCCAGCAATAGCTGGGGTATCTATGAAAATTTTGAAACGGATAAATCCGGCTGGGTGCCCATGGCATATATGGATGTGGTGTACGATTACATCAGCTTCAGCGAGGAGTTTGGAGAGAGTATTGTAGAGGAAAACGGGACGATTCCAGCAGAATATGCCGGAAAGAGTATTTACTGCTGGTCATATCCCGGTGCGGAGAAATACATTGAGATACCCATGCCTGAGTATGAGGCGGATATGCCACAGTACAGTAAGACTTTTATAGATGAAGCAGGCCGGAAATGGGGATATATCGGCTATTTCCGTGGTACGAGAAATAAGTGGGTGTGTCTGAACAGTGCAGTAGCAGACGCAGCAGATTTGTACCCGGATGGTTTGCCGGAGAGGGGGACTCAGGAAACAGAGAGTAATACCTTTACAGAGGATGCAGAGCGTATTACACCCGCAAAGGATAATGGATTAGTTGGATTGGTTACTTTTTTGGTAGTGGCAGTAACCGGTGCCACGGGTGGAATTCTTGCATGGCTGAAGAGAGGAAAGAAATAGACGAATTTACCGCTTACATCGGAGGATAAGAGTATGAAAAAAACCATAGAATTAATGGTGTTTACAGAGAAAATAATCAACGATGCACTGAGGGTGGCACTGCGGGAGCAGAATGCAACCACAGCATTGGATCTTTTTCTGGCGCATCTTGGACGTGAATCTCACAGTGAGCGGATTTACATATTTGAAGGAAAACGTGGATGTGCGGTTAAAAATACCTTTGAGTGGTGCGCGGAAGGAATTACTGCAGAAAAGGATAATTTACAGGATGTGCCCTTTGAAGCCGTGGAGTGGTGGTATAATGCCTTTCAGGACGGACACTGTATTGTCATCAAGGATGTGGAGTTAATTAAAGAGGTCAAGCCCCTCACCTATGAATACTTAAAACCTCAGAATATTCATTCGCTGATTGCCAGTCCTTTGATTTTGAAGGATGAGATTATCGGGTTTTATGGTGTGGACAACCCTCCGCAGGAAATTATGGATCATATTTCGGATGTGGCGGAAATCGTGGGACATTTTATGGTGTCACTATTAGAAAGACGGCGCTTAATGGAAAAGCTGGAGAAGCTTAGCTTCGAGGATTCTCTCAGTGGAGTAAAAAACAGGCATGCGCTAAATCATGATATTGAGTCAGAGGATGTGCTGACGAACGTGGGCATCATATATGGTGACGTGCTGGGACTTAAGAAGGTGAATGATACCATGGGTCACCAGGCCGGTGATGAGCTGATTGTCCGGGCAAGTGGTTGCTTTAAGAGTGTTTTTCGGAAGACGGATATTTATCGTGTAGGAGGAGATGAGTTTCTTGTCCTGTGCAAGGGCGTGGAAGAAGAAGCTTTTAATAGTAGGGTAAGTGAGCTGCGCAGGCTTTTTCCGGAAAGAGATGTAGCCATTTCCCTTGGTAGTCTGTGGAGAAAAGAGGTAACAAACATAGATGCCCTGATTGCAGAGGCAGATGATTTGATGTATCAGGAAAAGCGGGCGTATTACGCTGCGAAGAAGAAAGTATAGAATAAGCCTTCGGATGTTTGTATATTAAACATCCGAAGGCTTTTTTATCTACAGTTTGTGAATCTTTGCCCCTTCATATGCCGAATACCCCAGTGGATTCTTCCGGTACATGGCGGGGGAAATGCCCAGCTTGGCGGTAAACTGTCGTATGAAATAGGTATCATACTTAAATCCACAATTTTCCGCGATTTCATGAATTTTCATATTGGTATTGGACAAGAGCTCCTGAGAAATTTTAAGGCGATAATTTAGCAGGTATTCCATGCAGGTGCAGGAAAACTGTGATTTAAATTTTTGATTCAAGGAGGTACGGTTCAAATTTACAAGGTCACACAGCTGTTCCAGTGTGACCTTTTCTGCGTAATGCTTCCCAATATATTCTGCGCAAACGGTGGCGGGATTGTTGTTTTCGGGAGCCTCAAAAACTTTCAGCTTCCGCTGATCCACATAGATATCGTAAAGGCTGTTTAGAAGCTGCAGAAGCATCCGACGTATTCTACAGGTCCAGAACCCGTCACTTTGGGAATAGGTCTCCGCGCCAATCATTAGAAGGAGTTCATTGATGTGGATATAGCTTTGGGGAGTCAGGGAAATAATACCTTGAAAAGCTTCCGAATGTCTGGTGAACATATAAAGCTTGGTGCGGTCATAGGTGTACTGGGCATCGATTTCCACCGAATCATCCAAATTGTCAAAGCAGAGACAGGCTTTGATAAACCAGGGGTCAAAATGAAAGGATTTGGCACTAAGGTTTTCCGAATGAATGATTTCTATCGTATCATATGGGGACAGGCACAATACGCAAGGGGAGCTTAGCTGGCGGATGTGGCTGTTTATTTTTATGGTAGCGTTTCCGCAGGTTAGGAGTACGACAGTACAGCGCTCCTTTACCGGCAGGCAGTCCAGCTTGTCATAAAAGGTAAACTCAATGGGAATGGTCCGGTCTTTGTGGCGGTCCTGTTGTGGCATGTGGAATTCTCCTTTTTACAGTGTGAAATGAAACTATTTACAACAAAGCGCTTACTATGTTGCAAATAGTATATAAAAATCATGTATATATGCGATTGTTATGATTTTTTACAATTGATAAACTGTAAAAAGTATAACAAACGAACAAGGAGAAGTAAAGCATGAGAAGAATATTTCAATATGCGAGACCCTATCTGGCACAGCTTCTGTGGATGATATTGTCCGGTTTGGGCTGTTCCACAGCCAGTGTGGGTATTGTGGATATGGTAAAGCAGATGATTGACGGAGGGTTTTTCTGGGGTATGGCAGCAAAGGCTGTGGCAGTGGTTTTGTTGGGACTATTGGCTAATTATGTACTGACTCGGACCACCGGCTATTTTGGTGCAAGGATTTTAAGGGACATGCGCCGTGATTTGGTAAATCACATCATGAAAGTGGCACCAAATACCATGGAAAAGCAGAATTTTGGAGACCTGATGGAGCGGCTATCCTCGGATGTGGACACTGTTGCCGGATACATGCAGACCTATTTTAAAGATTGTTTATATGTGCCAATCATAGTGATTGCATTTGGAGTGTATCTGGTTTCCATGCATCCCGTTTTGGCAGCGGTTTGTCTGGTTCCCTTGATAATCATGGTACCCCTGAGCATAATACTTCTCCGTCCGGTGAAATTGGCACAGGCAGAGTATGTAAAGCGTCTGGGCTTAACCAATAATCACATACAGGAGGCCTTTGATGGTGTGGATGTCATCAAGGCTTACAATCTGCAAGGGAAAATGCAAAGAAGATATCATAGTGCGCTAAAGGAGACGTTTTATATTACTGGCAAGAACGACCTGTGGCAGTATAATATTGAGCCTTTATCGTCGCTGATTAAGGAGGCCCCCACCGCTGTAGCCTTATGTGTAGGTGGGTATCTGGCGCTGAGGGGAGAGATGACACTGGGAATATTGGTGGCATTTATCAGTGGTCTGGAAAAGATAAACGAACCTTTGGTATATGCATATCAGCTGGTAATCCGGACACAGATGGCCATGATATCCGCAAAGCGAGTTTTGGAAATCCTGGATTTACCACTGGAGGAGGAAGGTGCCGGTGCTCTGAAGAAAGCCTCCACAGAGGTCTTCGCCCTTCGAAACATTACATTTGCATATGAGGGGCAGGAGGAAAACCAGTCCCCTGTTTTGGAGAATTTTCATCTATCCATTGGTGAAGGGAAAAGGGTTGCATTGGTAGGGCGAAGCGGAAGTGGTAAAAGTACGATTTTAAAACTGCTGTGCAGACAGTATGAAGCGGATCGTGGGGAAATACTCTTTTATGGAAACCGATTTGAGGACATGGGGCCGGAGACCATAAGAAGCCGGGTGGCGTTCATTTCCCAGGAAGCTGCGATTTTTCCCATGAGTGTCTGGGACAATATCCGCATGGGTAAGCCGGATGCGAGCGAGGAGGAAATCCGAAATGCGGCAAAGAAATCCGGTTGTCATGAGTTTATCATGGAGCTGCCGGAGGGCTATGATACCTTACTGGAAGAGCGGGGCAATAATTTATCCGGCGGGCAGCGGCAGCGCATCTCCATTGCCAGAGCCATTTTAAAGGATGCGTCCATCCTTCTCATGGATGAGCCTACTTCGGCGCTGGATAGGGAAACGGAGGAGCTTGTGAACGAAACGTTGCTTGCCATATCCAAGGGAAAGACCGTGATTACCGTAGCCCACCGGCTGAATACCATCACGGATTATGAGGAGATTGTGGTATTGGAAAAGGGCCGGATTGTAGAAAGCGGAACACAGGAAGCGCTGATGAATGCGGGGGAAAGTATTGCCAGATGTATCAGGAATATATGATGTGGGGAGGTGCAAGGGAATGAAGGAGCTGAAGAGATATTTTTCCTACATGGGCAAATATAAGGTATCGTACTGGACGGTTTTTCTTATGACACTGATTACCTCCGCCCTTCTTAACCTTATATTTCCCTATATGAATAAGCTGTTTTTCAACGCCATGGAATACGGGGATGGAGAGCTGCTTCAGCGGGCAGTAGTTATCTGCATTGTCTTTGTGGTGCTGAAATGTCTGGCACCATACAGGAGATATTTGCAGATTAGGATTGTGCGGAAAATAGTATTTGATATTAAAAACAGGCTTTTTGAGAAGCTGATGAAGCTGGATATGAACTACTATGAGACCCATCACAGCGGGGAAGCCTTAAAAACGCTAAGCTGGGATGCCAATTCCCTTAAGGATTCCTATTTTTCACACATTTTCTGGGTGGCAGGCAGGCTGCTAAATGGGGTAACCTCCATCGTTGCCATGTATGTGTACAGCCCGATTTTAATGCTGGTATCGGTGGGATTTTGTTTGATAACCGTGTATATTTCCGTGGGGATTAACAAACAGATAAAGGAGATGGATAAGGGGATTCAGAATAGCGTATCCCGCCTGACCAATCGGTTAAGTGATATTCTGTGTGGCTTTACAGAACTGAAAATGTATCAGGGTGCATCCATCGTTTCAGAGCGGTTTCATCAGGAAAATGAAAGGGTCCTGGCAAACGAAGGGAAAAGAGCCTGTAAAGCGGCGAAGCTGGAAATGGCGTCGTTCTTTCTGGGAATTCTGGGAAGCTTTGGCACCACCGGTGTGGGTGCTTATCTGGTTGCCTGTGGAGAACTGGATTACGGAACCGTGATGGCGGTTGTTTCGCTACAGATGGGAGTCAGCACTATGGTACAAAGCTTCGGGTCCGCCCTTACCACCTTGAATGCCTCCCTGGTGAAGGCGGGAAGAGTATTTGATTTTCTGGAGCTGGATTGTGAGGAGGCACAGGAGGAAACCATTGCGGAATTGCAGAAGGCTGCAGCGTCCATAGAGGTGGAAAATGTAAGCTTTTCCTATGATGGGCACAGCCAGGTGCTAAAGGATTTTTCCATTCGGCTTACGGAGGGGGAAAAGGTGATACTCATGGGAGAATCCGGCTGTGGAAAGAGTACGTTGCTAAAGCTGATGCTGGGCTTTTATCCGAAGAATGGCGGAGAGATTAGGTTGTATGGACGGGAGCTGGGGGAATATTCCCTTTATCAATTGCGGCAGCTGATTACATATATACCCCAAAGAAGTTATTTGTTGGAAGGTACCATACGAGAAAACATTGCCATAGGAGGCATGGGAGAGGTGAAGGAGGAAGAGATACTCCGCGCGGCGAAGCTGGCATATGCGGACGAATTTATCCGCACTTTTCCTCAGGGATATGATACCTATCTGGAGGCTGGAGGAAGCAATCTGTCCGTGGGTCAGAGGCAGCGCATCGCCATCGCCAGAGCCTTTTTGAAGGATTCTCCCATCCTTCTTATGGATGAGCCCTCTTCTGCGCTGGATGTGCAAAGTGAAAGAATGATTCGCCTGGCACTGGAAGAGCTTGCCAAGGAGAAAACGGTGATAATGGTTACCCATCGGGAGAATGTTTCCGGTGGGGACTACCGGATGGTGCGTTTGTAGGTGGAGGCACCGGGCATGGAAAGAAAAGTTTTTGGCAATCACAGTGGTCAATGATTCACCCGGTTATCGATAAATTGTTGTTAGGGGGAGACAAAGTGATATAATATAAAAAAACAGTTTATGGTATTGTACAAGGAGGTACAGAGTTGAAAAAAGAGAGAAAAGTGTTAAAAAAACTGTTGTGGGGCGTTGCAGGTATCGTTGTTTTACTGGGCATTGCCTATTTCGTATATATTCAGGATTATTATCGTGCCGAGGAAGCTGCGATTCGGGCATTCTGTCAGGGAGATATCACTGTGTCTGTAGAAACTTGGGACAATGATTATATAGTTTTTGCGCCGGAAGAAGTAACGGCAGGCTTTATATTTTATCCGGGAGGAAAGGTGGAGTATACAGCCTATGCACCACTTATGTGGGAGCTTGCGGAGCAGGGAATCCTATGTGTTTTGGTGGAGATGCCGGGCAATCTGGCGGTTCTGGATATGGATGCAGCAAAGGGTGTGCCGGAGCAATTTCCCGAAATTGAGGAGTGGTATATAGGTGGACATTCTCTGGGTGGTTCCATGGCGGCATCCTATATTGTAGGTAAAGAGGAGTATGCAGGTCTTGTGCTGCTTGGTTCGTACTCTACCGCGGAGCTTAAGGATACCGGGCTGGAGGTGCTTTCCATATACGGAAGTGAGGACAAGGTGATGAACCGGGAAAAATATGAGGAATATCATGGGAATTTGCCACAGGATACGATAGAGATTATTCTGGAAGGCGGTTGTCATGCGGGCTTTGGTATGTATGGAGCCCAGGAGGGGGATGGTGTTCCAGTGCTTACTGCGGAAGAGCAAATCCGGGAAACGGCAGAGCTGGTTGCAAAAATGATTACGGAAGAATAAATAATAGATTCCTCAAAAACGTCAAGACACACCTCCTTCGCAGGACTATAATGAACTCACATCGCGATGAAAAAGGAGTTTGATATGAGTTACCCGGCAAGTGTAAAAGCAGTGATATGCTACATCGAGGCCCATATAAGGGATGAAAAGCTTAATTATAATGAGCTGGAGAGGCGTGTTGGATTTTCCATGGCCCATATCCGGGATTTGTTTGTTAATAATACCGGGTGTGCATTGGGGAAGTATGTAAGAATGCGAAAGGTAAAGTGTTCGGCACTGGATTTACTTCATACGGATAAGTCCGTTCTGGAAATCGCATATGGGTATGGGTTTGCCAATCCGGAAACCTATACCAGAGCTTTCCGCAAAGTGGTAGGAATACCGCCCAGCGAATTTCGCAAAATAAGGCCCCTTGTGGGCAAAGAAGAGCTTTCCACCGGCGTATATGGTATCGGACTCCTTGCACAAAAAGAGCGAAGGAGCGATATTATGATGGATAAGAATATATATAAGAGTAATGACAGCACCATTTTGTATGGGGTTCCTAAGGTTGCCTATGGGGCCTATGGTGGAGGTACACCCTATCCCATTTGTTTGAAGGCCTGCTCGGAGTACCTTGGAGAGGATTTGGAATATTACTTCACCATGGTATCCAGTGGGGCGGCATTCCGGCTGGTGTGGAATGAGGAGTGCTGGGATTTGAGCAATGTGGATATTTATCATACTTTGCAGGAAAGCAATGAAATCTATGGATTCGGAGCCAGAGCAGCGGGAAGAGAATTCTCCTTTCTTGGCAGGGATGAGGACACCACCAAGGAAGAGTTTATGGATTTTATCAAAAGTCACATTGATGAGGGATATCCCTGTATTGCGCTGGGTATCATCGGACCACCGGAGCCATGCATTATTACCGGTTATCGCAAAAATGGAGAGGAGCTTTTGGGATGGAACTTTTTCCAGAATGACCCTGAATTTGCTTCTTGTGTAGAAATCGATGAATCCGGATATTTTATATGCAGCAACTGGTGGGAGAATACGGATACCCAGGCAGTGATGTGTATGGGTGCTGTGACCGGTGAGAAGATAGGTACCGAGGAGATTATTGCAAATGCAGTCAAGGTATTGCAGGGAAGGAAAGAGTATAGCTACGCCAAAGGAATCCTTGCCTATGATGGCTGGAGGAGGGCACTGAAGGATAACAGTGAGTTTGTAGTGACGGACAATCTGTTTATCCTGTTTGAGAAGATGCTGTGCCAGATGGATGCCATGAACTGCGTCACCGATGGTCGTAAAAACGCAGCTCTTTATTTTCAGGCACTTGCAAAAGAAAGTGGCAGGAAGGAAGATGGGTCTATTGCGGCGGCATTTTTGAGATGTGCAGAAACGGTGGAGAAGATGTGGCCGCTCTTTGGGGATACCTCCAATATGGAGGATATGCTGAGGCACTTGGCAGATAAAGGGGTGCGTGATAGAATATGTGAATATATTGATGCAGCGCAGAAAGCAGACGGGGAAGCGCTGGCGCTTATGGAAAATAGAGTATAAAAAGGAGGACCTGTCAATTTGACGGGTCCTCTTCTTCAAAGAAAAACAATTCTTCCACAGTAGTGCCAAATACCTTGGCGATATCCATTGCCAGCTTTAAGGAGGGGTTGTACTGTCCCTTTTCAATGCGGATGATGGTCTCGCGACGGGCACCCACCAGCTCTGCCAAAGTGTCTTGTTTCATATCGAATTTAGCACGGTATTCTTTGATTTTTGTCGTCATTACAGCCATGTCTTCACCGTCCTATTCTAAACCGTGTTTCTCCAAAACAATGAAGGTGATGTTTTCTACAAATAATGCCACACCCAGTATGATGGAGGGAAGGTAGATATTGTCCATGATATAGGTGAAAAGGTCCATATCCGCTTGAAAAGCACCGGTAAAGGCAAAGCGGAAGTCCTTGATTACCCAGACTGCAATAATAAAGAGCAGTACACAGATGTATTTGGAAATATAGCCGGCTTTGAAATGATTCAGCTTGGACAGTTCATCTTCTCTCTCCGGATTTTTCGTCTGGCGGAAGGTAAGGATGACGATGGCTACCAGCAATACCAGGGAAATCAGCGAGATGAGCATGGGTATGGGAATCAGTGTGGCATAATCCTCGGCAGTGAAGGTCATCTGGTGCTTGATAAGCAGTACAATGTTGTTTAATACAAATGCTGCATCTAAAACAGCGGACCAGGCAGCCTGCTTTACCAGTGAAGTTTTCTTTGGTTTGCTTGTTGTGTTCATATGTATGCTCCTCTCTATTTAGAAGTGATGTTTTTGTCACTTGATGTGATAAATATATCACCTGAGAAAAGATGTGTCAAGAGAAATGTGATAAATAAATCACTTTTTTGAAGAAGGAACTATTGAGAAATATTCTTAATAGCAGCAATTGCTTTTGGGCCATAAGTATGTTATCCTTTGTGTTGGTTAGTTGCAACTAACCAAAGGAGGATTATCATGGATAAAATATATGTAGTTTATTGGTCACAGACCGGAAATACGCAGGCCATGGCAGAGGCTATGGGAAAAGGAATCGCGGCAGCAGGTAAGGAAGCAGCAGTTGTATTTGTAGGAGATGCTTCTTTAGAAGAGCTGAAAAAGGCAAAATGCTTTGCGCTGGGTTGTCCTGCCATGGGAGCAGAGGTGCTGGAGGAAGTGGAGATGGAGCCCTTTGTAAATGAGGTAGAATGCTTTGTGGCAGGCAAGACGGTTGCACTCTTTGGCTCTTACGGCTGGGGCGACGGCCAGTGGATGCGTGACTGGGTAGAGCGTATGAATGGCTGCGGCGCAAATGTTTTAAACGGAGAAGGGCTCATGTGTCAGGATATGCCGGACGGGGATGCACTGGCAGAGTGTGAAGCTGTGGGCAGACAGCTGGCTATGCTGTAGGTTCCGGAGATATCTTTATGGGGAGTAGTTTACTGGAATCCGGAGTCATCGAAAATTGTGCGCCCACCCTTGCTGGGATGAAGGCCGCAAGCCTTTTTAACTTCTTCTTTCAGGATAAGGAAGAGGTTTTGGCGGCGTTGGGCAGTATCAATGAGGTGCTTGGTCCCAAGGGAGTTACGGTGGAAGCATTGCTTTGGAGAGAGAACTCGGTATTGATATATACCTTCCGAAGAAAGCTGCTACAGGCAGATTTGTGCAAAGAGGGTGTGTTGGAGCTTTTGAAGGACTATGGGTATAGAAGTCAGGATGTGGAAGAGTGCATCTTTCACTTGAAGAGAAGATTGTATCATTATGAGTGCTTTCCGCATGAAATCGGGCTTTTTCTGGGGTATCCGTTGGAGGATGTAAAGGGGTTTATTGAAAACAATGGGAAGAACTGTAAAAGCTGTGGTGTCTGGAAGGTTTACTGTAATGAAGGGGAAAAGCAAAAGCTATTTGAGAAGTTTAAAAAGTGTACCAGCGTGTACATACAGGTATTTCGCGAGGGCAGGGGGCTTTCGCAGATGACCGTATTTAGTTAAGGAAAACAGGGCATCACATATTTTCTTTGGAGAATATGGATGTCCTGTTTTTGTTATAGCGACGGGGAAAATAGGCATCGTGCTTGCACGAAGGAACATTTGACAACCGCTAATCAGAGCGAGATTCGCAATGCGTATCTCGTCTCTGTAAAAGTTGACATTCTGCCTGAGTGATAGTAAACTCTAAGAAAGGTTAGGGATATCTAACAGGAGTTATACAAGGATATTTGGACATGGAACAGGGTTTAGGAAAAGAACAGATATATTATCAAAGAACGGATATCCAAAAGGAACTGGTGTTAAAGCGGTTGCGAGAGCAGGGCTGCCGGATTACAAAGCAAAGGCAGCTTCTTTTGGATGTGATATTGGAGCAGGACTGTACCAGCTGTAAGGAGATGTATTACAAAGCTGTGGCTTTGGATTCCTCCATTGGCAGGGCTACCGTTTACCGGATGGTGAATTTGCTGGAGGATATCGGTGCCTTCAGCAGGAAAAATATGTACAAGATTTCCTGTGGCATGGATTGTCATAAGGAAAATGCGTGCAGGATAGAGTTTGAGGATCATACCTTTTGTCAATTGACGGCCAAGGCCTGGTACGAGGTGATATCGGAGGGGCTGAAAACCTGTGGTTATGGGGACGGCAGGAAAATTGCCAGCGTAAGTGTGGAGCCATGTGCGGAGAATTGCTAGTTATTGAGAAAGATTCTCAATAAGGAAAAACTAATAGAAAGCATAGTACTTTGGTCTTATAATGAAAGAAAAAGTAAAGGAGCTTTGGAGTATGTGGAAGTTGACTAAAAATTTTGATGTGAAAAAGTCCGGCATTTTTGCAGCCGGAGTACTGTTTGGAACGGCAGGTATAAAGATTTTATCCAGCAAGGATGCTAAGAAGGTGTACACCCATTGCACGGCAGCAGCGCTTCGTGCGAAGGAATGTGTAATGAAGACCGTAACCAGTATCCAGGAAAATGCAGAAGATATTTATGCGGAAGCACAGCAGATAAATGACGAGAGAGCTGCGGCGGACGCTGAGTTTGAGAGCAATGAAATTTAGGATTGAACATGAAATAAAGGGGCGCATGCGTGTCCATCTTTCTCAGAAGCAAATGTCCTTTAAGGAAGCAGATATTCTGGAATATTATCTGCTACAGCAGGGTTTTATCACGGCGGTGAAGATATACGAGAGAACCTGTGATGTGGCGGTCTCTTACTGCGGAAGCAGGGAGCAGGTGATAGCTGCGCTGAAGCAGTTTTCCTATGAGAGTATCACTGTGCCGGATCATGTGTGGCAGAATTCCGGCAGAGAGGTGAGCAGGGAATATTGGGACAAGCTGGTACAGAAGGTAGTGTTCCGTATGGCCCGGAAATGCTTTCTACCCATGCCGGTGCGGCAGGTGATTATATTGTATAAGTCTGCCCGATATATTCTAAAGGGCGTAAGCTCCCTGTGTAAGGGGAAAATAGAGGTATCGGTTTTGGACGCTACAGCCATCGCCGTATCCATGGTGCGCGGAGATTTCAAAACAGCAAGCTCCGTCATGTTTTTATTGGGAATCGGTGAGCTTTTGGAGGAATGGACCCACAAGAAATCGGTGGATGACCTGGCCAGAAGCATGTCTCTGAATATCAGTAAGGTCTGGATGCTTGTGGAGGAGAAAGAAGTACTGGTAGATGTAGAAAAGATTCAGCCGGAAGATGTGGTCGTGATTCACATGGGTAATGTGATTCCCTTTGATGGAGTGGTAATCCGCGGTGCAGGAGCGGTGAATCAGGCATCCATTACCGGAGAAGGACTGGCCGTTTCCAAGGAAGCGGGCGGCTATGTATATGCCGGTACGGTGCTGGAGGAGGGAGAACTGCAGGTGCAGGTAAAGGAAACCTCCGGCTCCAACAAATACGAGAAAATCGTTTCCATGATTGAGGAATCCGAGCGGTTGAAATCCTCCATGGAAGGAAACGCGGCACATCTCGCAGATAAGCTGGTGCCTTACACCCTATTGGGAACCGGGCTGGTGTACCTGTTCACCCGAAATGTGACAAGAGCATTGTCCGTGCTGATGGTGGACTTTTCCTGTGCATTAAAGCTGGCGATGCCCATCTCGGTATTGTCCGCTATCCGGGAGGCAAGTACATATAAAATCACGGTGAAGGGCGGTAAATTTTTAGAGCTGGTGCAGGAGGCAGAGACCATCGTCTTTGATAAGACAGGCACGCTGACCAATGCGACACCTACCGTGGCGAAGGTGATACCTTTTGTGGAAGAGCATCCCCATGAGCTGCTTCGTATTGCGGCATGTCTGGAGGAGCATTTCCCCCATTCCATGGCCAGAGCGGTAGTGAATGCTGCCCAGGAGCTGGGACTTGCCCATGAAGAAAAGCACTCCAAGGTGGAATATATCGTGGCTCATGGTATTTCTTCCATGGTGGATGGCAAAAAGGTGGTAATCGGCAGCTATCATTTTATATTTGAAGATGAGAAGTGCTTTGTGCCGGAGGGAATGGAGGAGCAGTTCGAGAGCCTCCCGGAGGAATACTCCCACCTTTATCTGGCAGTGGAAGGAAAGCTGGCAGCAGTGATTTGTATTGAGGACCCCCTACGGGAGGAGGCAGCGGATGCTGTCAAAGCCCTTAAGGAGGCCGGATTTACCAAAATCGTCATGATGACCGGAGATAGTGAAAAGACGGCCCGCTCCGTAGCGGAGAGAGTGGGTGTGGACGAATATTATGCAGAGGTTCTGCCGGAAGAGAAGGCAGAATTTGTGGAAAGAGAGAAAGCTCTGGGCAAAAAGGTGATTATGGTAGGGGACGGTATCAACGATTCTCCGGCGCTTTCTGCGGCAGATGTGGGAATTGCCATCAATGATGGAGCCCAGATTGCCAGAGAGATTGCGGATATTACCATTGATGCCGGAAGCCTGCGGGAGCTGGTGACTCTGAAGCATATCAGTAACGGATTGGCAGTGCGGGTGAAGAGAAACTATCGCAGCATTGTGGGAATTAATTCCGCACTGATACTGCTTGGGGTGGGCGGAATGATTCAGCCCACGACCTCAGCACTGATACATAATACCTCCACACTGGCTATCAGCATGAGCAGTATGAAGGATTTATTGGAGTAGAATAGAATCATTTATGACAGCAGAGATGACAAAATCTCTGCTGTTATTTTATGAAAAACCGTCAAAATATAAATTGACGATTCCAAAATCTGGTTATATAATGCGGTTAGATAGAACTAACTACAGGTAGTGGTAGAATGGAGAGAAAAGTATGGCGATTGTAGAATTTAAAGAGGTAACCCGTATATATACCAGCGGTGACCATGAACAAAAAGCACTGGATAATGTGAATTTTACTTTGGAGGAAGGAAAGTTTGTAGTAATTTTAGGCCCCAGCGGAGCGGGCAAGAGTACTCTCTTAAATATGCTGGGGGGTCTGGACAGTCCTACCAGCGGTACCATTAAGGTGAATGGAAAGGATATTTCCACCCTCTCCAATAATGAGCTGGCGGATTATCGTGCATCCACTGTGGGCTTTGTGTTTCAGTTTTATAATCTGATTCCCACGTTGACGGTGTACGAAAATGTGGCTTTGGTCAAGGAAATTTCCAAGGATTCCCTTGACCCGAAAAAGATGATTGCGGAGGTGGGGCTTACCGACCATTTGCAGAATTTCCCGGCAGAATTATCCGGTGGTGAGCAGCAGAGAGTATCCATTGCCCGGGCGCTGGCGAAAAATCCCAAGATTCTTCTTTGCGATGAGCCTACCGGAGCACTGGATTCGGAAACCGGTGTGCTGGTATTAAAGCTTTTGCTTTTCATGGCGAGAAACTATGGCAAGACCATCGTGATTGTAACCCACAACCAGAGCATTGCGAAGATGGCGGATGTGGTTATCCGCGTAAAGAACGGAAAAATCAAGTCCTACGAAGAGCAGGCAAATCCTATGAGCGCAGAGGAAGTGGAGTGGTAAGAGATGCTGATTAGAAAATTATATCGTACGGCATGGAGGTACAAATCACAGTTCTTATCCATGATTATTATGATTTCCATCGGAGTGGGCATTTTCCTGGGCTTTAATATGGAGTGGAAAAGTCTGGAAATAGATGCTATGAATTTTCTGGAGGATACAAAATACGCAGATTTCCGCCTATATGAGGAAGGTGGTTTTTCTAAGGAGGATGTCCGTGCAATACAGGATATTTCCGGTGTGGAAGCTGCCACCAGGTATCTGTCCGTAAACGTGGCAGTAAAGGATGCGAAAAAATCCGTAGCCTTAAATGTTTCGGAGAATTATACCGTTTCTACCATGCTGGTGATGGAGGGGGAAGCCTACGACGAGGATGTAGACGGTATCTGGCTTTCGGATAAATTTGCCATAGCAAATGATTTTTCTTTGGGCGACACTATGACTCTGACCTATGCCGGAGCGGAAATCACGGGAGAGATTATCGGGCTTGTAAAGAGCGGGGAAAATATGATTTGCGTAGCGGATGCAAATCAGTTGATGCCGGATTATGAGACCTTTGGTTTTGCGTACATATCCCCAAAGAAGCTGGAGAAAACGCTGGGCTTTGCCTTTTACCCACAGATAAATGTGATTTCCCATATGGAGAAGTCCCAGCTGGAGAATGCAGTAAAGGATGCACTGGGCAGAACCATTCTGGTAACAGATAAGGACGTACATACTCCTTACGCAGGGGTTATGAGCGAGGTGGAGGAGGGTAAGACCATGGGCTCCATTTTGCCGGTACTGTTCCTGGCCATCGGTATTCTTACCATGGTGACCACCATGCATCGTATTGCTGCAAATGAAAAGGTACAAATCGGTACCTTGAAGGCATTGGGCTTTCGGGATAAGAAAATTTTGCTTCATTATACTTCCTATGGTTTGGTAATTGGACTTCTGGGAACACTGCTGGGCGTGACCCTGGGATATTTTGTGGCGTCCTTGATTGTCAGTCCTACAGGTATGATGGGCACCTATCTGGATCTGCCGGACTGGTCGTTGACTATACCGGGCTTCTGTATACCGGTGATGGCAGTGACGGTGGGGATGCTGACCCTAATCAGTTATCTTTCCGTAAAAAAGATGCTGAAGGGTACGGCGGCGGATGCCCTGCGTCCTTATGCGCCTAAGGCTATGAAGAAAAGCGTGTTAGAAAAGCTACCTTTTTGGGAGAATCTGCCTTTTGCCACAAAATGGAATGTGCGTGATATTCTTCGCCACAAATCCCGTTCGGCTATGACACTGGTAGGTGTGGTGGGATGTATGCTTCTTCTGGTAGGTGGTCTGGGAATGAAAGATACCATGGCCAGCTTCATGGTAATGCTGGATGAGGATATCAGCAACTATACCACGAAAATCAATATTTCGGACGCTGCGGACAATGAAGCGGTGAAGGAGCTTGCTACCCAGGTAAACGGCGACTGGCTGGCATCCACCGGCATCAGCTATGAGGGAAATACCATCTCTTTGGAAATTTATCGCAAGGACAATAAGAAAATCCGTTTTTTAAGCGAAGACAATGAGCTAATGGAGCTGGGGGATGAGGGCGTGTATCTATGTCTTCGTCTGGCGGATACAGCGGATATCGGAGATACCATAGAATTTTCTCCTTACGGAAGCGAAGAGACTTATCAGGTAAAGGTGGCCGGATATGTGCGTTCCTTAATGAGTGAATGCATTATCATGACAGAAAAGTATGCGGACAGTGTGGGCATGGAGTATCATATTGGGGCTGTTTATACGGATGTCACTCAGGACGATATTGAGGACTCTGACCTGATTTCTGACAAGCAGGATAAGGATACGATCATGGATACCTATGATACTTTTATGGAGATTATGAATCTGATGGTAATCATTTTTGTAGTGGCGGCTGTGGTACTTGGTACGGTGGTACTTTACAACCTGGGTGTTATGAGCTATGTGGAGCGTTACCGCGAGCTGGCTACGCTGAAGGTGCTGGGGTACCGGGATAAGCATATCGGAAAGCTTTTAATCAGTCAGAACATCTGGCTGACGATTATCGGCGTACTTATCGGTTTGCCTGCGGGTGTGGGAGTGCTGTATGTGCTTATCACCTCTCTGGTAAGCGAATATGAGCTGTGTCTCACTCTGGGAGTGCTCACATATTCCGTCAGCATTTTGCTCACTTTTGGGGTGTCTCTGATGGTTGGTTTTATGGTTGCAAGGAAAAATCAGAAGATTGATATGGTGGAAGCATTAAAATGTGCAGAATAAAGTAGGACTTTTGCACTATCGAAGATTGACAATTATGCGAAAAAAAGCTATAATGAAGAAAAAATAGGCATAGTGACTAAGTTACGAATATAGAATATAAGAATACGGGAGAAAAATTATGGCAAAAAACGTATTAATTGTTGATGATGCAGCTTTCATGAGAATGATGATTAAGGATATCCTTTCTAAGAATGGATACAATGTAGTTGGTGAGGCAGAGAACGGAAAAGTAGCAGTGGAGAAGTTCAAAGAGCTTAGTCCGGATCTGGTTACCATGGATATTACCATGCCTGAGATGGATGGTATTGAAGCATTAAAGGCTATCCGTGCTGTGGCACCAGGCTCTACGGTAATTATGTGTTCTGCAATGGGACAGCAGGCCATGGTTATTGAGGCGATTCAGGCCGGCGCGAAGGACTTTATCGTTAAGCCTTTCCAGGCAGACCGTGTATTAGAGGCGGTAAAGAAGGCGATTGGCTAATTTCATATTTTGAAAAGAGAAGGGCTGTTGCATTGCAACAGCCCTGTTTTTGTGTTCCAATATGTAATTAGTCAATGGCATATGCCAGAGAAGAGGATTTGGAGCCACAGTTATTAACCGCCCAGGTTTTGGCATCGGATGCATTTCTGGTAGCGTAACCATAATTGCTGGATGGTCTCCAGCTGACACTGCCCAGACTTCCGATGGAGACATTACTGTAGGAACCGGTATCATAGAAGTTACTGTTATTACCGGAGCCATTGATGACTACGCCGGAGTAAGAGCCGGTATCAAAGTAGTTCTTCTCGGAATAAATGGTACAATTGGTATAAGGGGTATAGCCCAGATTGAAATTGTACACATAGTTGTTATAGCAATGGAAATATCCATAACGCATCAGGCCCGGCGCGCGGGTAATGGTGGTGTGGAAGTAATTGTTGGCGATGGTCATCAGTGGATAGCCATCGTAGGTTCCGCCACCGTCTTCGCCCGGATAACCTAAGATAAGTCCGTATTTATGTCCGCCAAAATAGCACCCGTTCACGGTCACGAAGGAAGCTTTCAGACCCACATAAAGGAATTTATCCGTATCATTGGCATGGATGGAAGTGTCCGAAGACATATCGTGTCCGCTCCAGGTACAGTGATCCAGCCAGAAGTTGGTTCCGTCGGAGATGTACATCTGGATATCATCGTTTTCGTTAATTGCCACATCATGGCTGAAGGTCAGGTTCTTGTAAATATTATTTCCGGAAGAAGAAATATTGCGGAAATGAATATTGTGCAAAATATGCTTACTGTAAGAACCGATGAAGGTTTTGTTTTTACCAACGTTTACTTTAGTCAGAGAGCTTGCGCTGATGTTACCGGTGATGACGATGGTATAAGGGGTGGAGCCGGATGCGTAGGTCTGAAGCTCGGATAAAGTATCAACTTCCACAACGCTGCCCAGAACACCACCGATGACAGAAGCCTTTTCATTGCCGCTCATATCCTTGCAGTAGCCTGCGAAGCCCTCTGCTCCGTAGGAGTTAAAGCGGAAGCACTGTGCTGCAGAGCCGGTGTAGCTGGAAAGCACGTAATTGCTGCCGGATAAGGTTAAGGCAAGGCTGGTGTTTGCATAGTTTACAATCTTATAGTTTAAGTTATGTGAGTAGGAGTCACTCTTTACAGATACAATTTTCCAGTACTGTGCATTGTTGCTGGTGCTGCCTGTGGTAACCACCTTTGTTCCGCTGGAGGCGCTGTTGCCACTGGGGGCAAGTACATAGCCGGTTGCCACGTTGACAATGCGGAAGTAGTCACTGCCCACCATCTGGATTACCCAGTTGTTGGAATCGGAAGCGGTGGAATTGGCAGTAACGGTACCATTTAAGCTGCCTGCGGTCACATAGTTTCCATCAGAGCAGTTGACAAAGGTCATCTCCTGTACCGGGTAATTGCTTGCAATACTTGCGGTAGAGGATGAGGTGCTGCCGGAGCTGCTGGAGCCGGAAGAGGAGCTAACCGGTTCAAATACAAACTGCTGACAGGCAAGGCCGTTGTAGGACCAGGTGTTAATATTGCCGCCACTGGAGGTGGACCAGCCGTATACATCCACAGCCTGGGCACCACCGGCATGCTTAGGTAAAAGGCAGTATGCACCGGAGGTAGAGCTTTCCACTACCTGGAAGGTCTGAGTATCCAGTCCATTGGCGGAGCAGATACAGATATTGGTTCCGTCCGTGGTGCCGCCATAGTATACATCCAGCATACGTCCGCTGGAAAGTCCACTTTTTATTGTTACATAATTATTTCCCTGATTGGTCACATACCACTGCTGGTGGCTGGCACCGGATAAGCCCCACTGTTGCACGTTGGTGAAATCTGCATCCTTTCCACCATACACATCAAAGTACAATCCACTATGTACGTTCTTAATATAATACCAGCCATCGCTGATAAGGTTAGAACTGGAGCTGGAAGAAGAGCTTGAGCTTGGCCAAGGGGCTTCTTCAAAGTACCAGATTTGGTTTGCGCTACCCTTCTTGGTATATTCCAGTACGTTTGCACCGGAGTTTTTGGAAGCACCGGATACATCAAGGCAGGATGCAAAGCCGGAAACCTCGGTAGTGATGTAATATCCGCCATTGCTGTCCGCTGCAGTAATGGCAAAGTTCTGTGCGGATAGGCCGTTATTTTCCCAAATCTGGATATTGGTTCCGTTGGCAGAAGAGCCGTTTGCTACATCCAGAGAGATACCGCCGGTCATATCCGTAGCCGGATGAAGTCGGTAGTAGCCGGTGGAGCTGTTCTTTTCCAGAATCCAGCGCTGTCCCAAGGAACCGGTACCGGTTGCCTGACATACGTTGGCGCCGGAGGAGGCAGAATCATTTTCCACCTGAAGGTACAAGCCACTGTTTTTGTTTTTGATGTAATAGATGTTGCCGCTTTCCGGTGTTACGGCCGCAGCCTGAACATCCATTACCGGTGTAGTCACTAAGGAAGTGACTACCATTGCCATGCAGCTGAGAGTGCACAGCAGTTTTTTGAGTCGTTTTCGCATATATAATCCTCCCTGTACATTAAAAATGTCACAGGCACATTATATATGGATAAAAATTAAGATTTCAACGCTGCAAAATCACGAAAAAAATTTTTGTGACAAATTATTATCAAACTGGTTTTGAAAGGCTAAAAAAATAATTTAATTGAATAAATGTTGTGCAAATATTACAAAAGTGTTACAAATGGGAGCGTTTACAAGAGGCTACAATTTTGGAAAAATGAGAAAATAATTGTTAAATTTGGACAAAAATCTATTTTTGCAAGAACATTTTTGTGGTAAAATAGTCCTATGACTGATAATGCATGTGTACTTATAGAAGGAGGAACGTACCATGAGTATAGGAGATAAATTGCAAAGCAGTTTTCTGAGAGAAACGGATCCGCATACAGGGATTACCATGACCAGGCTGACAGACCCGGATTATACCAGTCATCATATGTATTTTTACAATCGCATGACCAGTAATGACGGAAAGAAGCTGTTAATGTGTCAGGAACGGGACGGGGAGCGCCAGCTCTATCTTCTGCATCTGGAAACCGGAGAAATGGAGCAGCTGACAGAAGGAAGCGGTGTGGCAGATTATGACGGTTACCTTTCCCCTAATGATAGAGAGCTTTTTTATTCCCAAAACGGCAACTATTACCGAATGAATCTGGAGACAAAAGAAAAAACAGAGGTGTATCACTCTCCAGAGGGCTGGAAGGTAGGCGCTGCCGGCATGAGCGACGACTTCCGTTACATGGCGGTGATTGCCATAAAGAAGGATACCTTGACACATATGGATGAGCGTAGCGGCTGGGATTCCTTTGCATCCACCTGCCTGGCGAAGCCCCTTTGTCAGCTCATATACATTGACGTGGAGCAAAAGACCAGTCATGTGGTGCTGGAAACCAACTGCTGGCTGGGACACCCACAGATACGTCCCGGCGACCCGGACACCATCATGTTCTGCCACGAAGGCCCCTATGACCTAATCGATGCCAGACTATGGCTGGTGCAGAAGGACGGAAGCAACCTGCGCTGCTGCAGGGAGCAGCCAAACGACTTGATTCTGACCCACGAATTCTGGCTGCCAAACGGCGAGAAGCTGGCTTTTGTGTATCGGGAAACCACCGGCGATTTAACCGAAAATATCCGCATGATTGACCCGGTTACCTTGGAGGAAGACATTTTTATGGAATGCTCTCCCTACGCCCATTTCATCTGCGACAAAAAATACAAATACATGGTGGGCGACTCCCAGGGAAGCGACCTGCCCATTCACCTCCTCACCGAGGAAGACCGCAAGAAACTAAAGGAAAACGTACTAAACGATTTCCTCTACCTGGTAGACGTGGAAAAACGCAAAGAATACAAGCTCTGCTACCATGGCGCCTCCTGGTCCCCGGAGTTTGGCAATTCCCAGGACACCCATCCACACCCCTGCTTCACCGAAGACAATCGAAAGATTATCTTCAATTCCGACAAGGCAGGTAAGCCCTGTATTTATATGATTGATTTGAAGGATGTACCTTTTGCAGAATAATATTTAAATTACGAAACCACTATCTATGCAACATGCTTTGCGTAGATAGTGGTTTTTTACAGTTTCGTAGTGTGAATTGAGTCGGGGTGGGGGCTGTGTATGGTTTGCCCGGTTGCATGGTGAAGATATTTAGACCTTCTTAGAGTTCTGTTCACAACCCAGGGTCAAGTGGACAAGGATGTCCACTTGAGGAGGCACTGCGCATGGACGCGCATTGCCTCCGACCCGCATTTGGTCACAACCAAAATCAGAACTCTTAGAAGGCCTTAATATCGCAACCCTGTAACCGGGCAAACCATACACAG
>JAFTXD010000019.1 GCA_017461775.1 Lachnospiraceae bacterium | reverse complement strand
TTGATTTAAAGGATTATGATGTTGTGATTGGTTACAGGGCAGATGATTCCTACTTTTCTTTTGCAGAATCCTTTGTACAAAATGGATTACCACTTCGGAGCTTGAATCGTGCACTTCGACTTGGAAGATTAGGTGAACAAGTAGTGTTGATTTCAGAAAAGGCATTTGCGAATTTGCAATTTGTAGATGTGGAATTCGCTGATAAAACGATATATTATCCGAAATTTATTGCAAGAGATTCCGGTGCCAGAGAAACGTACCGGAATGAAATTCGTAATGGTCGCTCTTATAAAGAGGATATCTTTGTTTTAGACATTCTCAGAGAGGAGATGAAAAATGATGATTCACGCATACAACGAATTATATCTGAGTGATGCAAAACAGAATTTGGCAGAAGTTTATGATTATGCGATTAACACCTGTAAATTTGATGCAGATATTTTTTCGAAGCTTTTCGTACAATCTGGTTATGCAGAAAAATTTGAGCGGGGAAATCCGGCAATCATCGCAGGCATGTCCGGCATAGAGCTGGTAAAAAGAGTAATCAGCTATGCTTATCCTGACCGGAAATTTCCAGAGAAAATATTTTGCGAAGAACGCTCCGAGGTATATTGGGCAGGCTGGGCACTGGCGGAATATCAGTGGATAACTTGCAGGCGGTTTAAAGATATTTTTTCGAGGATTTCTTTCTCAGAAATTATTGCAATGTATAATGTATATCATGAGATGGATATTGGACATTTCATAGAAGATATGAACAAAAGGTATCATGCTGTAGAACTGGAGACAAAACTGAAAAAAATTCGAGAAAATCGTGGGATATCTCAAAGTGAGCTTGCACGCCTCTCCGGTGTAAATCTGCGTTCTATTCAAATGTATGAGCAAAAAGTAAACGATATTGATAAGGCGCAGGTGGGAACAGTTTACAAATTTTCAAGAGTATTGGGATGTACGGTGGAAGATTTGTTAGAGAATCCGGAGGAATAGGAAATACATGAAAAATAGTGGCGGGATTTCTCCCGCCATCTGACATTTTCTAATTTGACTGCTGCTAATTTAGTAAATATTTTTCAAACGCTTTGTGATTGTCAAGATGTACATCTTTAAAAAATAGAATCAACCAAATAATATAAGATGGAATAGCCATATATGGTGATAGAAAATAGGACAATAGTGCTCCTATTAACATTATAGCAGTCCATGTAAAAAACTCGTTTCTTATATCACGAGAAATACGAGCTTTATCATACAGTGCTTGTTCCTTTTTAGAAAATGAATTAAATCCTGAAACAAATTCTGCCGATTTTTCCTTAAATATTGCAAATAATACTCCTAGAATTGCAAATGTTATAACCAAAACTCCACATAACACAAATCCTACATTCATAAAATATGCCTCCTTCCATTCATAGTGATACACCTTTAATAGATTATTCGTATTGTTTATTTTGTATTTCTTTAATTCTTATTTCCACCTTTGGACTATTCAAGTTTCAATCTGTTCTACATATTGGAATTTGACTGTCAATATTGTAGTATCTTATAAAATAAAATTATTGAGATTTTTTTGCATCAAAATACTTTCGCGAGAATATGCCTATTGGTAAACCAAGCAGCGTTGTATTTATTCCGCTTAGTACAGCGGTTGCGGTATTTCCGTCTGCGACATTTAAAAGCAAAATAATAAACCAACAAAACCAAGCAATGGAAAAACTAATTACTGCAATTAGATATAATTTGCAATTCCTATTTCTTTGGTTAATGGCACTGCGCTTTATATCGGAAATATCATTTTCCTTTTCACCCATAACAAGTTCATCTAATGAAATCCCCATTACTTTACTAAGTGAAATAAGATTATCAATATCGGGAATTCCGCTATCATTTTCCCACTTTGTAATTGCTTGCCTAGACACATTTATTTTTTCTGCAAGTTGTTCTTGTGATAATCCTGCTTTCTGGCGATAATTTTTTATTCGTTCTCCTAATGTCATAATAATGCCTCCTAGTTTTTATAGGATAATCTTATCATTTTTTCATAAATCAACAAGAATTGGTGTTTTACATTATTGCTACCTTTCGTGGCATATAAAAAACTATTGCTTTTCATCTATCTGTTTGACAAATTCAAGTTTTCAAATCAAATTATATCAAATTTCCGCCATTTTCTCAATCAGAACCACCAGATATGATATATGTTCTTTTAATAGTTCCTGTATATGCTTAAAAAGCTCATAATTCATAAAGCAAGTTTAGAACAGTTTATACAGGTGGTAAAGGAGGATTACCCGGAGTGTTCTGAGGCAGATATCCGGGATATTTATGAATCAATCATTAATACTTGTCCTAACAGTATGAATGGCTCTGAGCGGTCAATTTTTTCTCATAGACCCCGCGAACAGTAAAAAAGATGGATAAATAAGGAAAAGTTGCTCTGGAAAGAGAGAAATAATCCATAGACCCCGAATTTTTGAAAAATCAGGGTCTATAGGATATTTTTAGAAGTATAGAGCAAATTTAACGTAATTCTCAGCCTATTTTGTAAGGAATTAGGGTACAGGTAAAATTATTGATAAGATGGAGCAAAACTAATTGCTTGCTGTATCAAACCCCGGATTAAATGCATAGTAATTCTTAGAATTCAGTTTATCCTGAGTGATTCTCAGTGCCTCGCCAAATCTCTGGAAGTGAACAACCTCCCGGGCTCTTAAGAATTTGATAGGTTCATAAACATCGGGGTAGTCGCGAACCAGACGAAGGATGTTATCGTAGGTAGTGCGGGCTTTCTGTTCCGCAGCCATATCTTCAAAAAGGTCGGTAATGATATCACCCTTGCTCTGGAACTGGTTAGCGTTGAAGGGCACGCCGCCTGCTGCCTGTGGCCAGATACCAAGAGTGTGGTCGATATAATATTTGTCAAAGCCATGCTTCTTGATTTCTTCCATAGGAAGGTCCTTGGTCAGCTGGTAAACGATAGCCGCCACCATTTCCAGGTGAGCCAGCTCCTCGGTACCAACGTCAGTCAAAACACCGGCAACCTCTCTGTAAGGTGTTGCATAACGCTGGGAAAGGTAACGCATGCTGGCACCCATTTCACCATCGGGGCCACCGTACTGGGAAATAATCGCCTGCGCCAGGGCTGCGTTACATTCCTTGATATTTACAGGAAACTGTAATCTGTTTTCATAACTCCACATCTTTTAGCATCCTCCTTCCCAGGCAAGTGGTGTGTTTGGGTTGTTCCAACGGAAATCCTTGGTGGATTCGTTGTATTCCTTTACAAGAGGGTAGTAGGTTACGGAAAAATCATGTACCATCTTGGATTTGATTTTGCTGTAATGGTTGAAATAATTCAGTGCCGCCTGGTCATGGGGATGGGTATCTAAATAGAGCATTAAGTCTACCAGAATGAAATCCACAATACCGATATCGTTCAGCATACGGTTCATATCGCTTTTATTTGCCATTTCGCACCTCCATATTTCTTTCATTACACTTCTTGCAGGAGGACATATTATTTTTCTGGCTGGGGTTGCCTCTTTTTCCGGTGAAGGGCTTTATAAGCTCTGGAAAAATGGAGCCTTCCTGGTATGCTGCCTCCAGATTTTCCGGCATTTTATTGAATTTCTGCCAGGGAACATAGGCCATGCCAACGCTTTGCTTGTCGTAAATTGTATCAAATGGATAATCCGACATAAAAACCTCGTCATTTCTTTGTTTAATACTATCATATGAAAAAATTGACCATTGTGTGAAAATTGTGTTATACTCTATGAAGTATTTGGAAGGAGGATTTTGCTATGAAGCAGGTAAATGGAAGTATTTGGCATAGTATCAGTACCCAGAGAGTTACTCCCACAGATTTTGTATGCGTTATTGAGATTTCAAAAGGCAGTAAGAATAAATACGAATTAGATAAGGAAACCGGATTCCTCATTCTGGACCGTATTTTACATACCTCCACCCATTATCCTGCAAACTATGGATTTATTCCCAGAACCTATGGTGATGATGGTGACCCGCTGGATGTGCTTTTGTTATGTTCAGAACCGATTCAGCCCTTGACCTTGGTGAGATGTTATCCCATCGGTGTAATCTCCATGCTGGATAATGGAAAGAACGATGAGAAGATTATTGCAGTTCCCTTTGAGGACCCTAATTATAACTGCTACAAGGATATTTCTGAGCTTCCGCCCCATGTAGTGGAAGAGATGGAGCATTTCTTTATGGTATATAAGGCGCTGGAAAACAGAACCACCGCAGTAAATGAAAAGGGTAACAGAGAAGAGGCTGTGGAAGTTATTAAGAAGTGTCTGGATAATTATATCGACACCTTTATAAAAAGTTGGTAACACAAAACAAAGAAATACTAAGATGCTAAAGAACAGCATCCAAGTATTTCTAAGTTGTTTTGGCGGAGTTTTCTTCGAAAACTCTGTACGGAACAAAGAAAGGATATATATAAAATGACAAAAATCAGAACAAGATATGCACCAAGCCCAACGGGGAGAATGCATGTAGGAAATTTACGTTCTGCTTTGTATGAGTTTTTGATCGCAAAGCATGATGGCGGAGATTTTATGCTCCGTATTGAGGATACGGACCAGGAGAGATTCGTGGAGGGAGCGGTAGATATCATTTACCGTACCATGGAGAAGACAGGTCTTATCCATGATGAGGGACCGGATAAGGACGGTGGATATGGTCCTTATGTGCAGTCCGAGCGTATGAAGACCGGTATTTACATGAAGTATGCGAAGGAGCTTATTGAGAAGGGGGAGGCATACTATTGCTTCTGTGATAAGGAGCGTCTGGCTTCCTTAAAGTCAGAGGTAGTTGAGGGTAAGGAGATTACCATTTACGATAAGCACTGTCTGGGACTTTCGGAGGAAGAGATTCAGGCGAATCTGGATGCAGGTAAGGCTTTTGTTATCCGTCAGAACAATCCAACGGAAGGAACCACTACCTTTCATGATGAGCTATACGGAGATATCACCGTGAATAACTCTGAGCTGGATGATATGATTTTAATTAAGTCCGACGGATATCCTACCTACAACTTTGCAAACGTTGTGGACGATCATACCATGAACATTACCCATGTGGTAAGAGGAAATGAGTACCTTTCTTCTTCGCCAAAGTATGTCAGATTATACGAGGCATTTGGCTGGGAGGTACCGGTATATGTACATCTTCCGCTGATTACCGATGAAAATCACAAGAAGCTTTCCAAGCGTAGCGGACATTCTTCTTTTGAAGATTTATTAGAGCAGGGCTTTGTCACTGAGGCGATTGTAAACTATATCGCACTTCTTGGCTGGAGCCCGGAGGATAATAACGAGATTTTCTCTCTGCAGGAGTTGATTGAGAAGTTTGATTATCGCAGAATCAATAAGAGTCCTTCCGTATTTGATATCGTGAAATTGCGCTGGATGAATGGTGAGTATTTAAAGGCTATGGATTTCGATACCTTCTACGAGATGGCAGAGCCTTATCTTAAGCAGAGTCTTACCAAGGACTTTGATTTAAAGAAGATTGCTGCTATGGTGAAGACCCGTATCGAGGTATTCCCGGATATTGCAGGTCAGGTAGATTTCTTTGAGGAGCTTCCTGCGTACGATATCGCCATGTATGCACACAAGAAGATGAAGACCACTACCGAGTCCTCTTTAGAGGTATTAAAGGAGGTGCTTCCTGTTTTAGAGGCAGTGGAGAGTTTCGATAATGATACACTTTACCAGGCAATCCTGAAATTTGTGGAGGAGAAGGGTTGCAAGAATGGCTACGTAATGTGGCCTATCCGTACCGCCGTATCCGGTAAGCAGATGACACCTGCCGGAGCTACGGAGATTATGGAGATTCTTGGTAAGGAAGAGTCACTTCAGAGAATCCGTAAGGGAATTGAGCTTTTAGAGAATGCATAAAATTGCCGGATTTTCAAGGATGAGTAAAGAGCAGCGAAGGGCTGTTACCCATGGAGAGGGACCTGTACTGATATCCGCAGGTCCCGGCTCCGGGAAAACCTTCACCATTACTCATCGGATTTTATATCTCATTTTCGAAATGGGAGTTTCTCCACAGGATATCTATGTCATCACTTTTACAAAGGACGCGGCGCTGTCCATGAATAAGCGCTATCAGGAAATTCTTCAGGATATGAAAGACACCGCCGGTGAACTATCGGCAGTACATTTCGGAACCTTTCATTCCTTCTTTTATCAAATTATTCGAAGTCATCCAAAATATAAGAGCTATAGCCTTTTAAATGCATCGGCAAAGAACGGTATTTTATTTCGCGTGCTGGAAAAGCTGGGAAAAGAGATGCTGCATGGTAAGGAATTGCAGGAGTTTTTTTCAAATGTCAGTTTTTATAAGAATACCGGAAGCGTCCCCAAGGGGCAGGATGAGGAATTTATGATGCTGAGCAAGGCCTACGATGAGGAAAAGGACAGCTTGCATCTGTTGGATTTTGACGATATGCTTACTCTTTGCTATAAACTGCTTTCGGAGGATGAGAAGCTAAGGAAGGAGTGGCAGAATCGTATTGGATACCTTTTGGTGGATGAGTTTCAGGATACCAATTCGGTGCAGTACGAGGTAATGAAGCTTTTGGTCAAGGCTCCTTACAATGTTTGTGTGGTAGGTGATGATGACCAGGCCATTTATGGTTTTCGTGGCTCTAGACCGGGGATAATGAAGCAGTTTTTGGAAGATTATAGCAGTTCGATAAGTATTACTCTGGGGCAAAATTATCGATGCGGAAGAGCAATCGTGGAGGCCTCGGCAAAGCTGATTGCGAAAAATAAGGACAGACTGGGAAAGATACTTTTTGCAGCTTCCGGGCATGGGGAAGCTACGGTGAATATCAGAGAATTTGAAAGCCATCACCATATGACGGAGCAATGTATTTCGGAACTCACGCAGTGTACAAAGGAGGAGCTTGGGGAAAGAGCCGTACTCTTTCGGACCAATCTGCGGATGAATCTTTTTCTGGCAGAATTGATAAAGCGGAGGGTACCTTTTTGTACGAAGGAGAAGGTGGTATCCGTTTATGAGCATTTTGTGGTAAAGGATATTATGGACTATTTAAAGGCTGGGGGCGGATGCCGGGAGAGAAGTCTGTTTTTACGGATTTTAAATAGGCCCAGAACCCACATCGGACGGGAGGCTCTGCTTTCTGAGCAGGTGGATTTTGATAAAATGCTCCGGTTCTATGGGAAGGAGGGAATCGGCAATTATGCTGCCATGCAGGATGTGAGCCGTCTGCAAAAGGGATTGGATAATTTGAATAGATTGAAGCTGTCTTTGGGGATTGAATTTATTTTGTATTATTTTGGCTATGATACTTATCTTCGCAGTAAAGCCGCGGGGGATATGGAGTTGTATGAGCAGTGGATGGAGCTTGTACAATGGTTAAAGGAGGATAGCAGAAGCTTTAAGGATGTGGCACAGTGGGAACATTTTCAACAGGAATATATAGCAAAGGCACGGGCACCGGAGAAGGAGTCGGAAACCGGGGGAGTACATGTGATGACACTGCATGGCTGCAAGGGACTGGAATTTTCCCAAGTGTATATCATGCATGTAAATGAAGGGAACATTCCCGCCATAAAGAAAGGCGAAAAGGAAACCGATGAAGCCATAGAAGAGGAACGGCGTCTTTTCTACGTAGGAATGACCAGAGCAAAGGAGGCCCTGAACATTCTCTGCGTCAAAGGGGCGCAGGAACGGACAAGACCTCCTTCCAGATTTATCAAAGAGCTGCGGGATTAATCGGCAAGCTCATCAAATTCACAGTTGTCCAAAAATTCGTCAAATGCTTCGGCAACCTTTTCGTATTCCTCGTCATCCTCGATATAATCCAGTACCGGCTCCTCGTTAGGGTCGTCCGGATTCTCGCTGTAGCCGTAGAACCATACTTCACCATCATCGTTGTTGCCATTTTCATCCAGTGGTAATAATACGATGTAATCCTTGCCCTCCACCTCTAAAATGGTAATAATGGCGCAGGTTACATCTTCCCCATTATCCAGAGTGAGTTCAACGGTCATTTCTTCATCCATATTGTCCTGTTTTCCCATAGTATTTCCTTTCTTTGCTAGAAGAATTGTTTTATTTTTCACTGTTATTATAACTGATAGGAAAAATTGTTGCAATATTCTAAAAAGAGTAGTAGGTAAATTTGAAAAAAAAGTATATAATGGTATGGTAGAATAGGATGGTAAAGGAAATGAGACAAAAGGTATATGGAGTACTGGTCATTATATGGATGATGGCCATATTTATGTTCTCTGCCCAGGATGCAGAGGAATCCTCCCGGATGAGTATGGGAGTGGGCGAGACGGTAGGAAAGGTTTTTGTGAAGGAGTATGAGAGCTGGTCAGAAGAAAAGCAGCTCAGCTTTATTGATTCGGTGGAGTTTCCCATTCGGAAGCTGGCTCATGCTTCGGAATATACATTGCTTGGTGTTTTATTGATGGGGGCCTTAAGTGGCAGAAAGGGCCGGGCATTTTTGATAGGTGCGTTATATGCTGCCAGTGATGAATTTCATCAGCTGTTTGTCCCGGGAAGAAGTGGACAGATTACGGATGTAATGATTGACAGTGGAGGAGTTATCCTTGGCATTTTAATCTATTGCTTGTTTAGGAGGATAATTGGTGAGAAGAGATAAGGCTTATGGTATGACAGAGTTTTTACTGCCCACAACGCTTGAAAATGTGGAGCTGGTATTGTATGACAAAAAAGACCTTACCGAAGTAAAGAGTGTGATGATGGAGCAGATTTCCGGAGAAAATCTGGTAAGTGCATGCCTCCCCCGGAAGGAAGCGAAAAAATATGCCTACCATTACCGGAGCGGTGAACTGGTATTTCCCGAGGAAAAGGCGGAAATGTATATAAAGGATGGAGATTTTGGAAAGAGTGGACAGGCGCCCTGTCGTCTTGCTACAGTAGCAGAGCAGGAATTTGACTGGGGAGAAAGCGCCCGCCCGGAGCTTTCCTATGAAGATATGATTGTGTATCTGGCCCATGTCCGCGGCTTTACCATGCACAATTCTTCCAAGGTGCGTGGGAAGGGCACCTTTTATGGGATGATGCAGAAAATCCCGTATTTGAAGGAGCTGGGTATTACCACTGTGGAGCTGCAGCCCATCTATGAGTACGAGGAGCTGGATACAAAAGGAAAGGTGAATTATTGGGGCTACCAAAAAGGGTATTATTATGCTCCCAGAGCCTCTTATAGCTACAAGTCTGATGCAGTCAGAGAGTTTAAGGCGCTGGTGAAAGCCTTTCATGAGCAGGGGATGGAAGTGGTTTTACAGTTTTATTTCCCGGCAGAGGTATCCCGTCTGGAGATTGCTGATATTTTGAAATATTGGAGCCTTAACTATCAGGTGGACGGCTTCCATCTGATGGGAGAGAATATTCCGGTGCAGGAGCTGGCGGGGGATGTGTATTTAAGCCGCCGGAAGCTTTGGTACTATGATTTCCCGGTGGACGTACTGTATCCGGGAAAGGAGAAGCCTCTAAAACGTGTACTGGCATCTTATCAAGACAGCTATATGTATGATATGCGCCGTCTATTAAAGGGGGACGAGGGCTGTATTTATAATGCAGTGAAGCGTATGACCTGTAACCCGGCGAAAATGGGCGTTGTCAATTTCCTTACCAATTATTTCGGGCTGACCATGTGGGATGCGGTGTGTTATGAACGCAAGCATAATGAGGAAAATGGTGAAAAGAATAGGGATGGTAACGATTACAACGGTACCTGGAACTGTGGCGCAGAGGGAGCAACGAAGAAGAAGCAGATTTTGAGTCTGCGAAGGAAGCAGTACAAAAATGCTTTTGCACTTTTGATGTTTTCACAAGGAACCCCTCTTTTCTTTATGGGAGATGAGTTTTGCAATTCCCAGAAGGGAAATAATAATCCGTATTGTCAGGACAACGAGATTACCTGGCTGAACTGGAACGACATAAATCGCAATAAGGAGCTGCATCAGTATGTGAAGGATTTGATTGCCTTTCGGAAGCAGACTTCGGTATTTCATATGAAGAAAGAATGTATGCTGATGGATTATTTATCCTGCGGCTATCCGGATTTATCCTTCCATGGGGAAGAGGCTTTCAAGCCCTCCTGGGAGTACTTTAGCAGACAGGCCGGACTTCTTTATTGTGGAGATTATGCGGGGGAGAAGGGGACACTGGTATATCTTGCCATCAATATGCATTGGGAAGAACAGATTTTTGCCTGTCCCAAGCTGAAAAAAGGGAAGGAGATTATCTGTGTATTTACCACTGACGAGGAATGTAAGGTGGAGAAGGAACAGCTGGTTTTACCTCCCCGTTCCATTTGTGTTTGTACGATAAAAAGAACGCGATAGGGTATTTCTTTCTAAAAATAAATATGCTATCATAGTTAGGATAGATAAAGATGTAGGAGGCAAAAGACTATGGCAAAGGGAAAGTACGTAGCATATGTGTCCACGTATACTACAGGAGACAGCTATGGTATTCGTGTATATGATGTAGATGTGGAGAATGGTAAATTTATCGAGAAAGAGAAGGTGGAGATTTCCAATTCTTCCTATGTGACAGTATCACACAACGGCAAGTATCTGTATTCCATTACCGATTTTGGCGTTGAAGCTTATAAAATTTTAGGGGATGGTAGTCTGGATTTAATCAACTTTGCGCCCATTAATGGCATGAGAGGCTGCTATCTTTCTACCGATTACACGGACCAGTATCTTTTTGTGGCAGGCTATCATGATGGTAAGCTGACCATGCTGAATCTGGGAGAGAACGGTGAGGTTATCGGTATTTCCGATGAGATTTTCCACAAGGGTCTGGGAAGTTTATCCGAGCGTAATTTCAGACCGCATATTAACTCTGCAAGAATGACCCATGATAACAAGTACTTACTGGTTGCTGACCAGGGTATGGATCATGTCAATGTATATGCAGTGGATTTGGTGAAAGGAAAGCTTCGTCTCACAGACGTGATTCGTAGCGAGCTGGAATCTGCACCAAGACATGTAAAGATTTCTGAGAATGGCAGATTTATTTATATTGTCCATGAGTGGAAATGTTATATCGATGTATATGAGTATGAGGAGAAGGATGGTATTCCTTACTTTGAGAAGATTCAGACGGTTCCTACCGTAGGAAAGGGTGCTGCTCAGGGTACTGCGGCAAGCGCACTGACCTTTTCAGAGGATTATAAGTATCTGGTAAGCTCCAATGCAAATGATAACAGTGTCATCGTATATGATGTGGATACGGAGACCGGACTTTTAACCACAAAGTTCTGTCTGCCTATCAGCGGAGAATATCCAAAGGATGCAGAGATGTTCCCGGGTAACAAATTCCTGGTTTCTTTAAATCATGAATCTAACACTATGACCTTCTTTAAGCTGGATTTGGAGAACAATAATATGACCATGCATGGTAAGCCGATTAAAATTAAAGAGCCAAACTGTGTATTCTTCCATAAGTTAGCTTAATATTGTACATGAAACGAGCTGTCGCAATTGCGGCAGCTCGCTTTCGTTTATTTTTCTTTTTTATAAAATGCTGTTAAAGAATCCATCTTAGCAGACATATTCACCATCAGAGAGTCTAAAAGAGTGATGGCAGTCATACATTCCATAACCACAACGGCGCGGGGAACGATAATGGGATCATGGCGCCCCTTAATCTGGATTTCGATTTCTTCGCCGGATTTATTCACCGTCTCCTGCGTCTGGAAAATGGAAGGAGTGGGCTTTACACTGGCACGGATAATGATGGGGCTTCCATCACTCATACCACCCAAGATACCACCGGCATGGTTGGTTTTCTTGGATACCTGACCATCCACAATGCAGAAGGAGTCATTGTTCCGGCTTCCCAGCGCTTTTCCGGCAGCACAGCCGTCGCCGATTTCTACAGCCTTCACGGCACCGATGGACATGATAGCCTTTGCAAGGTTGGCATCCAGCTTTTCAAATACAGGATCGCCGATACCTGCCGGCATTCCTACAACAACACATTCCATGACACCACCTACAGAATCGCATTCCTTCATAGCTTTTTCCAAGAATGCCACAGCCTCTTTGTCAGCATCCGGGTCAGGCATGGCAGTTTTGGTGGCAGTAATGAGCTGAGAGTCAAATTTATCATAGTCGATTTCAATGTCGCCGATAGAACGGGTGTAGGCACGGACCTGAATTCCCATTTGCTCCAGAATTTTGCATGCAATAGCACCTGCTGCCACGCGGCCGATGGTTTCTCGTCCGGAGGAACGTCCGCCACCACGATAGTCACGGAAGCCGTATTTCTCATCAAAGGTATAGTCCGCATGCCCCGGGCGATAATAGGATGCAATATCGCTGTAATCCTTGGAAATCTGTGAGGTGTTACGCACCATAAGGGAGATGGGGGTTCCGGTGGTTTTTCCTTCAAAGATGCCGGAGAGGATTTCTACCTCATCTGCTTCTTTTCGGGGAGTGGTGATATTGCTCTGTCCCGGTTTTCTTCTATTTAAGTATTTCTGGATATCCTCCTCACAAAGGGGCAGTCCTGCAGGACATCCATCCACTACCACACCGAGAGCTTTTCCATGGGACTCGCCCCAGGTTGTTATTTTAAAAATTGTTCCGATACTTGAACCAGCCATGATAATAGGTTCCTTTCTATGCTTTTGAATAGTTAGTATTATACCTAAGCGGTAAGGAATTCGCAATTATTTTCATAAAATTGATGCAAGAAAATGTAACTTGTGATATGATGATTTTATCTATGGGGTATTAGGTGTTTTTACGATAGGAGCATTTATGATACAGATGATTAGCGGTAAACGGTTATCTCTTTTGGCGGTATCCGTTATTTTATTGATAATATATTCCAGTTTTTCTTTTAAAGAGCAGGACGCTATAGAGGCAGAGGTAGAGGCTTTTACATTGGATGATAGTATATACGATGTGGGAAGTATTCTGGATTTGCCTCAGATGGAGACGGTTTCCGGAGGAGATGCGCTTGCCTCCTTTTCCAAGGATGACTGGAACCTGATTTTAGTGAATAAGCAGCATCCCATTTCTGCGGATTTCCCGGTGGAGCTGGGACTCGCGGGAAATATGGAGGTTGACAAGCGTATTGTGGATGACTGGTTTGCTATGAAGACTGCAGCTGCGGAGGATGGTGTGACCATTATCATGGCTTCTCCCTACAGAGCTTATGACAGGCAGGTGTATCTTTTTGATCGAAAAGTGAAAACCTATATGGCGCAGGGGATGAACTATCTGGAGTCCTATAAGTATGCCAGTCAGATTGTAAATATACCTGGATGCAGCGAGCACCAGACGGGACTGGCACTGGATATTGTCAGCAACGATTATTCCAAGCTGAACGAGGGCTTTGCAAAGACGGATGCCGGAAAATGGCTGGCAGAGAACTGCCAGGATTATGGCTTTATCCTGCGTTATCCCAAGGGGAAGGAATATGTGACCAGCATCGATTATGAACCATGGCATTTTCGATATGTGGGAGTGGAAGCGGCTACTATTATCATGGAAGAGGGGATTACCCTGGAAGAGTTTATAGAGAGGTTGTAAAGTATGTATAAAGTAATCAAAATGGAAGGAAGAGCCAAGCGTGGTGAACTGACCACGGTACATGGCACAGTGCAGACGCCGGTATTTATGAATGTGGGTACGGTGGCTGCTATTAAGGGAGCGGTTTCTACAGCGGATTTGGAAGAGATTAAGTGTCAGGTAGAGCTGTCCAACACCTATCATCTCCATGTGCGTACCGGGGACAAGCTGATTAAGCAGTTTGGTGGTCTTCATAAATTTATGTCCTGGGAGAAGCCTATTTTAACGGATTCCGGCGGATTTCAGGTATTTTCCCTAGCGGGACTGCGCAAAATTAAGGAAGAGGGCGTATATTTCAATTCCCATATTGATGGACGGAAGATTTTCATGGGTCCGGAGGAGAGTATGCAGATTCAGTCCAATTTGGGCTCCACTATCGCCATGGCCTTTGATGAGTGTGCACCCAGTAAGGCGGACAGAGGGTATGTGCAGAATTCCGTAGAGCGTACCACCAGATGGCTGGAGAGATGTAAAACGGAGATGGCAAGGCTGAATTCCTTAGAGGATACGGTAAATAAAAACCAGATGCTTTTTGGTATCAATCAGGGAGCAATTTTCCCGGATATCCGTATTGACCATGCCAAGAGAATCCGGGAGATGGATTTGGACGGCTATGCGGTGGGAGGACTGGCCGTAGGAGAAACTCACGAAGAAATGTATTATATTTTGGATGAAGTTGTTCCTTATCTACCTCAGGATAAGCCCACCTATCTCATGGGTGTAGGCACGCCGGCTAATATTTTGGAAGGCGTGGAGCGTGGTGTGGACTTCTTTGACTGTGTATATCCTACCAGAAACGGACGTCACGGACATCTTTACACCAATCACGGAAAGATTAACCTTTTTAATGCAAAGTTTGAGTTTGATCCACGTCCCATTGAAGAAGGCTGTGGGTGCCCCGCATGTAAGAGATATTCCAGAGCGTATATCCGCCATCTGTTAAAGGCCAAGGAGATGCTTGGTATGCGTCTGTGTGTACTGCACAATCTCTATTTCTATAACACGATGATGGAAGAGATTCGGGATGCGCTGGATGCAGGCAATTTTGCCCAGTACAAAAAATGGAAGCTGGAGTCCATGGCTACACCACTGGATTAATTCTAAAAAGATAATAAAACACTTGTAACAGAGCGAAAAATTGTGTATGATTATAAAAGTTATTTTACAGGAGGAAAAGTAAATGGGTATTATTTTAACTGCGGATGCAGCAGCAGCCGGACAGAGCTTTGGTTTTATTGGTAGCTTAATTATAATGGTCCTTTTCTACATTGTCTTATGGTTCTTCTTAATGAGACCTCAGAAGAAGGAGCAGAAGAGATTGGCTTCCATGCTTGCAGCATTGGAATGTGGAGACTGTGTACTTACCAGTTCAGGCTTCTACGGCGTTGTTATCGATATTAATGATGATACTGTGATTGTAGAGTTCGGTAATAATAAAAACTGCCGTATCCCTATGGAAAAGTCTGCAATTTCACGTGTAGAGAAGCCGGAGAATTAATTTGTATTGTTTTCAAACGTAGGTCCTTGCAAGGAAATTTTGTTCTTTGCAAGGACTTTTTTTGGTGCTTTTTGCCTACTTGACAAGAAAAAATATTGGGAGTACTATTGGCTCATATTTTCATGAGGAGGAAACAAAATATGAAGAAACTAATGAATCTTTTACTTAGCTTGACCTTAGTTCTGGCACTTGCCGGCTGTGGTAAGGAGCAGAGCGCAACCTATGTGCTGAATTTCTCACAGGATGGAGTAAGCATGGTAGATACCCAGGTTTACCAGGCAACCGGTGATATTGTAACCCAGATGGATGAGAATGTTGTTATCGATTTATCCGCACTGGATGATACTACCAAGGAGCTTATGGTAGCTTACTATGATGAGTTCTACGGTGCAATGGGTACTGATGTTCCGGAAGGTGTAACCTTTAGTTCTAGCTATGAGAATGATATTTACACTGTAAACTTAAGCATGAATCTGAAGGAAGCGGATTTACAGGTATTAGGCGAGCGTGGATACTTACTTCTTACCAGCGAGAACGGAGAGACTGTAAAGGTGATTTCCTTCAAGCAGACCTGCGAGTATTGCGAAGCAAACGGATATGTTTTACAGCAGTAATATAATGTGATATGAAGGAGCTGTCGCATCAGTGATTGAAAAATCATAGGTGCGGCAGCATCTTTTTACTTTCTTGGATCAATATTTAGGTTGTTAAAGGCAGTATTGATGGCAGATGGGTACACTTTTCCAAGCCCTGTGTCAGTTTCAGAGCTTCAGCTAAGAACAGATTTTGCAGTTTTAAAATTATGCTGCTTTTTTCAACTTGAATAGATGACTTCCGATCCGTTCATCCTGTATTTTTCTGTGCAGCTTATTCAGGTTATGTGCCATAGCTAACAGTACACTTTCTGCCTGTACATTCTGTGTCCCTCTGCTTAGAAAGCGTCGGAACCCCATGTCCTGTTTCAGTTCCCCAAAAGAACCTTCTGCCTGGATACTCCGGTTCAGCCGAAGCTGACAACCTTCCTCACTTAAAATCCTCTCCAGGTCTTTTTGTCGGTAGTCGTTAAAGCGCTTGGATACCTGGAGATGCTTGGTACGTTCTTCTAAAGGAGTTTTGCAGTTGTTTCCTTTTATACATTCTGATTTATAAGGACATCCACTGCAGTCTTCACAGCTATAGAGAGTTTTCTCACGCTGGTATCCGGTTTTTGTTTTTTCTTTCTTTACCCCTGTCACAGTTAGTCTTTTCCCGTTCTTACATGTATAACAATCCGCGTCCTTATCGTACTCCATATTTTCTATCCTGCCGATATCGTTCTGATATTTTCGTGTTTTGGAGACTTCGTAGTTTGCCGGTTTTATAAAAGCCAGTTGTTCGTTCTCTTCAATATAAAGGTAATTCTCTTCACTTTCATATCCTGCATCCGCAACTATCTTTTGGTATTTGAAGGATAGATGCTCCTGCATATCCTTCAGAAACGGGATCAGGGTAGTAGTATCTGTTGGCTGCGGTCCAATGCTAAGCCATGTGATATATTCAGAATCCACGCCATGCTGGAGATTATAACCCGCTTTTAATTGACCGTTTCCCATGGCATCCTCTTTCATGCGCATAAAAGTAGCATCATGGTCTGTTTTCGAATAACTGTTACGTTCCCCGCAAATATAAAGCTTCTGTGTGTATTCCTTTAGTTTTTCAAGGTATTCTTCCAGCGTTTCTATGCTTTTTTGAAGGGGACTTTTTCTTTTGCCTGTTCCATGCACAAAAACAATGCCTTCCGACTCCTTCAGGGCATAAAGTTTCTTACGGAGTTTTTTCACATGTTTCATTTTCACCTGATTATGGTATATGATGCGGAGTCCGTAGCTTTCTTCGCACTCTGCAACAAAACAAGCAAGTTTATCCAGGAGCTTTCCAAGATTTTTACTGACCGCCTTCTTCCAGACAAAAGTATATTTATTGGCACAGGCTTCTATTTTGGTGCCATCTATAAAAATAGCCTCACCGGAAATCTCACCGATTTCATGCAGGAAATTTGTCATTTCTGCCATGATGGCTGCAGCACAGGGTGCAAAGTGTAGGGTACGGAAACGCGCAAAGGTAGCGTGGTCCGGTGCTGTTGATCCTTCCAGAAGATACATAAAGTTGATATCCCGCTGACAGTTGCGCTGCATGGAGCGTGAGGAAAAATCACCATTCATGTAGGAGTAGAGTACAATCTTGAGCATTCTCCGCGGCAGCGTATTTTCAGGTATTCTTTCATACGTTGAGTATAAGTCAGTCAAATCCATCTCCTCCACAAACTGACTCAGCAACCGGACAGAATCATTCTCAGGGATTATACATTCCAGATTCAGCGGAAGTTTTAATTGATATCCGTTGGGATTTTTGGTATAATCTTTTTGTAAAATAATGTGTTTGGTCATACATTCATTTTACCATAAATCCCTTACTTTTCGAAGTCTGGGATTTATTTTTTGCATGAAAATGGAGCTACCGCTCCAACTGAATTAATCATCAGTTAGTGCGACAGCCCCATTTTTTAGATTCCCAATAATATCGTCGCCACCTTAAAATACACCATCAGCGACAACGCATCCACGATGGTTGTAATAAAAGGACTCGCCATCACCGCCGGGTCAAAGCCAAGGCGTTTTGCACCTACGGGTAAAAGACAACCAATTACCATAGCCACCAGAACTGCAAGAAAAAGTGTAATACATACTACCAATGCTACCAACATGCCTACACGGTCAAATAGCAAAAGTTTCAAAAAATTTGCAGCAGCAAGGCATACACCGCAGAAGAAAGCCACTCGTATTTCCTTCCACATTACTCTGGGCACATCCCCGTACCCAATCTCTTCCAGAGAAAGTCCACGGATAACCGTCACGGAAGCCTGACCACCTGCATTTCCGCCCGTATTCATAAGCATGGGGATAAATGCAATAAGCGCTGAATATGTGCTGAGGGCTTCCTCAAAGGAACTGATAATAGCTCCGGTAAAGGTTGCAGAAAACATAAGTAACAAAAGCCAGGGAAATCTCTGCTTAAAAATCTCCCAAACACTGCTTCGCATATAAGGCTTGTCACCGGGCACAATCGCCGCCATCTTTTCCATATCCTCGGTGGTCTCTTCTACCATGATATCCATAATATCATCGACAGTAATGATACCCACCAAACGGTTCTCATTGTCTACAACGGGCATGGCGGTAAAGTCGTACTTCTTAAACTGCTCAGCAACCTGCTCCTGATCCATCAGGGTATTTACGGAGATCACATTTTCATTCATGATATCCCCAATCAAGTCATCCTCTTCACTAAGAAGGAGCTTACGCAAATCCACCGTACCAATCAGCTCACGCCTTGCATCCAGTACATAACACACATGGATGGTCTCACTATCCAGCCCCACCCTTCGAATCTTCTCAATGGCCTGCAGCACGGTGTTGCTTTCCTTAAAGTCTACAAACTCCACTGTCATGATGCTACCCGCAGAATCCTCCGGGTAACGCAGCAGGGTATTGATATCTCTTCTGGTCTCCGGACTGGCTCCGGCAAGGAGACGCTTCACCATATTTGCCGGCATCTCTTCCAGCAAGTCTACCGCATCATCCGCCATCAGATTGTCAATCATGGCAGATGCCTCTTTCTCCGACATGGAATGAATCAGCATCTGCTGATTCTCCACTTCAAAATAGGAAAATGCTTCCGCCGCCAAATCCTTGGGTAACAGGCGGAATACCTTAATCATGTCCGCATCGTCCAGCTCTTCCAGACAATCTGCGATATCCGCTTCGTTCAGCTCTGCCACAAACTGCCGAAGCTTGGTATACTGCTTTTTATCCAAAAGCTCCTGTATCATTTCTGCCCAATTCTTCTCTTCCATGCTGCATCCTCCTTTTTCTCTTATTTATGTATAAAGTAAATGTCCGAAAGCTTCTCCCACTGTACTTTGCCACTGGTTGCCTCCACCATCTCTTTCTCCAGGCCTGGCGCATCCTGGGTGCGTACCCGGATTTTCAGGCTCACATCCACTCCATAATCACTTTCAAAGGCTTCGATTCCATGCTGTCCAAGTAAGTATAACACTTTTCCAATACCATTATAATCAATTTTAAGTAAAATTTCGTGCCCCTGACACATTTCTCCGATGGTACTCGCTGCAAGCCCCGCCTGCACGGCCTGGGTATAAGCTCTCACCAGTCCCCCGGTTCCCAGAAGTACTCCGCCAAAATATCTGGTCACCACCACTGCCACATTGCGCACACCGTCCCCAAGCAGCACCTCCAGCATGGGACGCCCCGCTGTTCCACTGGGCTCCCCATCATCACTGCACCGGGAAAGCTCCCCCCTCGTACCGATAACAAAGGCAGAACAATTATGTCTGGCATCCCAGTATTTCTTCTTCATTTCTTCTATAAATAAGACCGCTTCCTCCTCCGATTCCACTTTCCGAACCGTAGCAATAAAGCGGGACTTCTTCTCCACAATTTCTCCCTGTCCCCCTTCTAAAAGGACACGATAGGAAAATCCCTGCTCACTCATTCCATTCCTCCATACGCAGTTGTCAAAATCTCCCTTTAGAGTATAAAACAAAACGCTTCCATACGCCAACATTTTTGTATAAATCAGAAGATTTTGTGAACAATTCTTAATAAATGGAAAATAACTTTATTTACATAATTTTTTTTGATATAATATAGATTGCATTTTAATGCACAGAAAGGAATGACTTTATGAATTATACAAGAAGAGGCGTGGCTAACAAGCAAAAAGCGCTAAATTCAAAGTCTGGAAAACTCGGTAAAAAACTTAGCCTTTGGGTAATTAAGGCAATGCTTATAGGAATCGTAGGAATCGGTATCATCGGCGTCAGTGCCGGACTTGGTGCTTATAAGGGAATCCTGGCATCCACTCCGCAAATTGACCTGGATGATGTTGCGCCGGTAGGTGAGGTTACCTTCGTATACGATGTGAACGGCAATAAGATTGACGAGCTGGTAGCTGCCAATTCCAACCGTATTTTCGTTACCATGGACCAGATTCCTGAGGATATGGCGAACGCCATCGTGGCCATTGAGGACGAGCGTTTCTATGAGCACAACGGTATCGACTTTAAGGGACTTCTCCGTGCCGGTTATCAGTTCCTGAAAACTATGGGCGGAGAAACTCAGGGTGCAAGTACCATCACCCAGCAGCTCCTTAAGAATACCATTTTTACTGACTGGACCAGTGAAGGCAACAATATTATTAAAAAGGTGAAACGTAAATTACAGGAACAATACCTGGCCATTGAGCTTACCAAGTACATGGAAAAGGATGAAATTCTGGAGCGTTACATGAACACCATCAACCTTGGTCAGAATACCTTAGGTGTGGAAGCTGCCGCCCAGCGTTACTTCGGAAAATCTGTCAGCGACCTGACCTTATCCGAGTGCGCCACTATCGCGGTTATTACTCAGAATCCTTCCAAGTGGAACCCCATCAGCCATCCGGACAACAACGCGGAACGTCGTGGAAGATGTCTGGAAAATATGCTGGACCAGGGATTCATTACCCAGGCAGAATACGATGAGGCGATGGCAGATGATGTGTACTCCCGCATTGAACGTCACAACATTGTTTTTCTGGAAAGCAGTTCTACCAGTTCCTATTTTGTAGACGCTTTGACCTATGATGTTAAGCAGGATTTACTGGCTGCAGGCTATAGTGAATCCAATGTGGAGAATCTGCTGTATGCCGGCGGTCTCCGTATTATGTCCACCTACGACCCGGACATCCAGGCCATTGTGGATTCCGCAGTAGCTAACCCGGAGAATTATCCGGAGCGAACCCGCTGGCTCTTAAGCTATGCACTGACCATCACCGGCAAGGATGGTACCCAGACCAACTACAGTCAGGAAATGATGGTGAAATATTTTAAGGAAAATGTAGACAAGAACTTCGACCTGCTTTTTGATACCCAGGACGATGCGCTTGCAGCTGTAGAACAGTACAAGGCAGCCCTTATGGTGGAAGGTGATGATTTCACAGAAAGCCTGAATATGACGATTCAGCCCCAGGTATCCGTTTACATCATGGACCAGCATACCGGTTACGTTGCTGCCATGGCAGGCGGACGTGGTGCCAAGGAAGGACGACTCACCTTAAACCGTGCCACCGATGCTTACAGACAGCCCGGTTCTACCTTTAAAATTTTAGCGGCCTATGTGCCCGCACTTGACCGCGCGAATCAGTCCCTTGCTACCGGGTATAATGATGCCCCTTTCTACTATAATGAGGGTATTCCGGTAAATAACTGGTACGACACCGGTTATAAGGGACTTGTAAATATTAGATATGCCATTGAACAGTCCATGAATATCATCGCAGTTAAGACACTTACCGTGGTAAGTCCTCAGCAGGGATATGATTACTTGAAGAATTTTGGCTTTAGCAAGGTTACAGATTCCAAAGTCGTTGGTAATCAGATTTATTCCGATATTCAACAGGCAACTGCTCTTGGTGGTATTACCACGGGTGTATCCAATGAAGAATTGACTGCCGCTTATGCTGCAATTGCAAACGGCGGCGAATATATTAAGCCAAAGCTTTATACCAAGGTTCTGAATTCTGATGGTGATGTCATTCTGGACAACACAGAATATGATTCCCGACGTGTTATTCAGGAAACTACCTCTTTCCTCTTAACAAACGCCATGGAAGGCGTTATCAAGCAGGGAACCGGTACCAGAACCAGATTTGACAATATGAGTATCGCCGGCAAAACCGGTACCACCTCCGATAATAAGGACGTATGGTTTGCAGGATACTCCCCTTATTACACTTGTGTAACCTGGGTTGGATATGATAATAACGAAAAGATGGTGGATAAAGGCTCCGGACGTGAAACCAATACTGCCAAGGATTTATGGAAGGATATCATGTCCCAAATCCATGAGAATCTGGACTATGCAGAGTTCCCCATTCCGGAAGGAATCGTGGAAATGACCATCTGTACCCGTTCCGGTAAGCTTCCTCAGCCGGGGGTATGCGATGCTCACTTAGGAACCGAATACTTCACCGAAAACTCTGTTCCAACAGAAATGTGCGATGTTCACTATGTGGGTGCGGTATGTCCTTATGACCATACCATTGCATCTCCGACCTGTCCATTCCAGTATCAGGGCTCTTGTGAGGTGATCCCAATTGAACCGGAGGCATTGCATCAGGGTTCCACTATTCCGATTGAACAGCCGGATGGAAGCATTATTTACCAGCTTCCTAAGACCACTAACAACTGTCAGCATGACGCTACCTTCTTCACAGACCCTAATTACGAGGCCATCCTTCAGGGGCAACAGTGGGAAATGCAGCAATGGGCGATACAGGCACAGATACAAGCCCAGCAGCAGGCTATGCAGCAACAGATTGTGCAATAAGACGATAAAAAGTCAGTACCATCGGTTAATCACCGATTTGGTACTGACTTTTTTAATCTCTCTTTATTCTCTGATGACTATATTACGGTAACCTATACCCTGCCGCCAACATTCCCTCAATGAATTCACTTTCCGACTTAGAATCATTCAAATCCTCCAGTGCTTCTGCTACACTCAATTTACCACGCTCTACCATTCGATAAGTGTGTAAAAGAATTCCTGCACTTCTTCCTTCAGCAATTCCTTTTTCCATTCCCTGCGCAATTCCTTGTGCAATTCCTTGTGCAATTCCCTGTGCAATTCCCTGCTCAATTCCCTGTTCAATTCCCTGCTCAATCCCCTGTGCTAAGCCTTCCTTTATTGCCTGAGCCTTCGCCAGTTCACACTCCTCCGCAATAATCTCTCTAATCGCCTGACACATATCTACTTCCTCCTCTTCTTCCTCTGTGTTATCCTTCATAAACTTATCTAATTCATCCAGATTTGTATGCACACGCATTACCTCATATGCGTCTCGAGACACTTTTCTATAATCATCATTCCCTAATAAAAGCGAACGCATCCCTGCTCTATCCTTGGTATGCTTCATAAAATCGAATACTAACTTTAAATCCGTCTTAAACACACTGGTATCCTCAAACTCCCGTACATTCACCAAATGCATAGGATAATCGTTCACATAATCCCGAAATGCAGCTGGTATATCCTTCAGATTCATCATCTCTTTTATACTTTTTGCTCCGTCCCAGTCTTCCCCCCAGAAAAGCACAAGGGTAATGCATGGGTGAATTTTGTCATCTTTCCTAAATTTACAAAGATACTCTTGCCCATGCACATCCCCAAGCTGGTGATGCTGTTTTCTGATACCTGCAATCTGTCTGGAATACTCTCCTACTTCATATTCCATAATCCGAAAGGGCATGGTATAATCCACTGCCTCCTGGTTCTCCACGCCAAGAACGGCATAATTCATATCCCCTTCATACTTACGGATTACATCCCTATATCTTCCTTTCCTCGTATCGTCAGAGACTACTGACAATTTGGTATCTTCCCCTTTCAGTTTCTCCGCCGTAACAACCTCTTCTCCTCCAAAAAGTACTCCATTAAATAAATCTGCATAACGCAAATTATCCGATAGATATTCATAATCCACCAAATCTCTTTTCATATTCATCCTTTCCGCGGTCAGCCCCGCTCTATAATCTTGTGAAACACGCAGGGGTTCCCTGACACACGGCAGAATCGCCATAGAAAAATTGTAGAACGCAGATACACTGCATGATTTGTTTACAGATCTTCACACTCGTATAATATACCATACAGTACAATTTATGTCAAGTGTTTCTGTTTACATCGTTAGTCTTTCTACTAATCAATACTTTATCATCAGCAGAAGCTATCCCATCCGCTGCCCTTGAATATACAACACAATTTGCAACGCAAACAAAAAAAGCTTGGTAAAAACCAAGCTTTTTAAGAGCTGCTGACGGGAATCGGACCCGTGACCTCCACATTACCAATGTGACGCTCTACCGACTGAGCCACAGCAGCAAGTTCTCGAGATGTTGTATCTCTCAACCACAAGTGATATCTTATCAGATGTGGACGCGTTTGTCAACACCAAATTGAATAAATTTTTTAAAATATTTTACATATTTCTACAAATAGGAAACAGCCGCTTTTTTCATAAGGAATTTCACCCGGAAATTGGATTCGCTACAGATGTTTTTAATGGTTTCCTCTGCAAGCTCCTTGGCAGTCTCATTTACACAGATGATGCACAGCTCCTTATTTCTGCGGAAAATCGTTCTCTTAGGCCATCTGATATAGTAAGAAACACGATTCTTAAGCAAAGCCTTCTCTATCAGCTTTCTGCACTCCTCACTGTCAATCTCACAAATCTCGATTTCATTATTAACTTTTAATGAAGTGTATACTGTCTGCATCGTCAAAAAAATCTCCATCTCATACGAATAAAGACAGTATACCACATTTTAAAATCTTTTTCCATTCTTTTATCTGCAAAACTCTGCAAATAACCCTTTCAAAATATAAGGCTTTAACTGATGGGCCTTATCTTCCCTTTCCTGCCGTTCATTACATACAGCCAGATACAAAAGCAGTTTAGACATCAAAGAAAAAACAATGTAATCCAAGGGGAGACTCGTTGTAACCTCTCCTCTCCGCTGCGCCTCCTCCACCATCTGTCTGAGAAGCACCATGGCATCACATTCCTTATGTACATCCAATGCCGCCCTTTGCTGTAACGTGGTGGCATAAAAGGATGAATCCGTCATCATATGTACGAAGCGCATAAAGCATTCCCGCTCCACAAGCTCCTTTTCTACCGCGGTAAATAACTGCTCAACCTGCATTTTAAAGCTTTCATATTGCGATATTTCCACCTTAATTCGATTTATCATCCCTGACACTGCATAAATCAGTGCACAGATAATAATGTCCTCTTTGGTATCAAAATAATCGTAAGCGGTACCCTTGCCGATACCGGCCTTCTGGGTGATGTCCGATACCTTAATGGCATTCACGTCCACGCCCTCAGCAACAAGCTCCAGTACCGCTGCATATAGCTGCCGCACCTTCTGCGGCAGCTCATGCTCTTTTTCATAACCGGTCATCTTTCCCATGATTTAGTCCTCGCTTCCATCATTCTCAGATACCGCAAGCTGCTTCTTTCCTTTGCGTTTTTCCTTCTTCTCCTTCTGGAAAATATCATATACACAAGGAATTACAAACAGTGTCAGAAGCGTTCCGTAAAGCAGACCGCCAATGGTTACAATGGCCATAGGCTTTGCCATCTCGGATCCCATGTCATTAGAAAATACCATGGTAGACATGGATAAAATGGTGGTCAGCGCAGTCATAAGCACCGGGCGAAGTCTGGTCATACCCGCTTCCACGATAGCATCTCTCTTTTCCACACCGCGCTCCCTGAGCAGATTCATATAATCCACAAGCACAATACCATTATTAACAATAATACCTGACAGCATAACAAATCCAATCATACCAATGACGCTGATGGGACTGTTACTGATATAAAGTCCGAAGAAACCACCGGTAAATGCCAGTGGGATGGTAAACATAATGATAAACGGCGACAGAAGTGACTGGAACTGGGCCACCATAATCAGGTACATGAAGATTACCGCCAGAAGAAGCATCAGCAGCATCTGTCCCATGGCATCATTAATGGTCTCATTTTCACCGGAGTATACAATACTATAGCCCGCTGGAACTTCAAAATGCTCCATCTTATCTTCAATGGCTGATGCAACGTGACTTACATTATATCCATCCGCAATGGCCGCAGAAACGGTCACATAGCGGGTCTGGTCCACACGATTAATGGTATCCAGGGAATATGCCCTCTCAAACGTAACAATATCCTCCAGAGGCACATCCACGGTCTCACCCTCCGCATTCATTCCTTCTACGGTTAGCCCCTTTACCAGCTCTCTGGTCATTTCACCATCTGCCTCATGAGAAACATACACCGTATAATCCTTCTCCGCTGCCACAAGAGTGGTTGCATTGGATGCATCCGTCAATTCTCCTGCAATCTGGGCAAATACCTGGGCAACCGTCAGACCATATTCCATAGCCTTCTCCTTATCCACAGTGATACGAAGCTCCTCACTGGCCTCCTGTAAACCATCGGAAACCTCTGCGGTACCCTCTACGGATTCCACAACTGCTGCCACTTCTCCTGCCAGCTTCTGGAGGGTATCAATATCACGTCCGCGAATCTGAATGGACACTCCACTGCCACCAAGGGCACTCATGTCCATACTTGCGGTATTTACTGTGATTTCTGCATCCAGATGCTCCGTTTTTCTGGTAATCTGGGCAGCGATTTCATCCATGGAAAGACTGGGTTCATCCACAGTCACCACATACACTGTCACCGCATTGGTGCTGGCTTCTCCGGCTCCCAGCATGGACATTGCAGAGGATGAGCTTGCCATAGCACCCACATCCTTCACATCCGGAATCTGCATAATACATTCCACCACCTCATCAGAAACGGCTCTGGTCTCCTCTAACTGGGCATCCTCTGCCAGCTGAATATTAACCGTCATCTGGGTGGAGGACATATCCGGCATAAAGGCGGTGCCGTTGGTCCATGCCAAAGCCACGCTGATAACCAGAAGTGCCACCGACAGGATAATCACCAAGGACTTCGCCGAAAGAGACCAACGCAGGATTTTACCATAGCCATTTATCATTCCATCGAAGAAACGGCTCTCGGTCTGCTCCTTGGTCTTACTTAAGGTTTTCGAAGCCATAGCCGGTACTACAGTAAGGGCCACCACCAGACTGGCACCTAAAGAATAACCGATGGTCAGACCCATATCCACGAAAAGCTGTCTGGTAATACCTTCTGTAAATACAATGGGAAGGAATACACATACCGTGGTCAGAGTGGAAGCCACGATGGAGCCTGCCACCTCCTTGGCACCCTCGATGGCCGCATCCTTCATGGAATAGCCCAGGGACCTTAATCGGTACACATTTTCTATTACTACAATGGAGTTATCCACCAGCATACCAATACCCAGTGCCAGACCGGATAAAGAAATAACATTCAGAGTCACTCCGCTGAAATACATACATACAACGGCAGTAATCAAGCTGATAGGAATAGAGCACGCAATTACCGCCGTAGGACGTAAATCCTTTAAGAAAATAATCAAAATAAGAACAGAAAGTCCAAAGCCGAAGAAAATATTACTGAAAATGGAGTCCATAACCAAATCAATAAAAATACCCTGGTCACTTAAGGTGATGATGGATAATCCATCCTCCTGCTCCATCAGCTCATCAAATTTCTCCAAAAGCACATCGGAAACTGCCCCGGTAGAATAACCGGTCTGTTTCTGAATGGTCAGCATAACACCACTGTTTCCATTTACGTTGGTGTAGATTTCCCCGGAATTGTCGGCATAGAATACATCTGCCACCTCTCCCAGAGTAATCACCGGAACTCCATCCATATGCAGGTTTAACAGCGGCATATCCCGAAATGCCTCCAAATCCGCCGGCTTGTCACCTACACGCACCAGATAATCCACACCCTCCTCGGTTACATATCCTGCAGGCATGGAGAAATTCTGGGCAGTAAGGAGCCCTTTAATAGTATCAATGGTCAAAATAGCATTGGCATCTGCCTGCGTCTTTGCATCCTCCTTGGCATCCGCCAGCTGCTGCTCTCCATCCTCAAGCTGCTTCTCCGCGTCCTCTAATTGGGCCTCTGCAGTCTTTAGCTGCTCCAGGGCGGACTCCAGCTGCGCCTCCGCAGAGGTCATCTGGAACTCTCCCAGGCTGATTTCCATGGCTGCCGTAGAAAACTTGATTGCCGCAGTAATCTCTCCCTGCTCCAAAGCCAGAAGAGCATTATCCAGCTGAGCAATCTGGGCATTCAACTGATTTAAAGAGCCTTCTGTCTCCTTGATATAGGTATCTACATCCATTCCGCCCAAAAGCTCATCCAGCTGCTCCTGCAATACCTCATCAGAGGAGGAGGGTATATCCAAATCTCCGAAAATGTCATCCCAATCGTCCCCATCTCCTGCATCACCACCGGATACAGAATCACCGCCGGACACCGTGTCATCGGAATTTAAGGCTTCGTCCAAGGCCTTTACCATGGCCAAATTTGTCTGTAATATGGTTCGGTAGGATTCCGCCTGGCTCTTTGCGGAAGATAATTGGTTCTTTGACTGGGCAATCTGGGCAATGGTGCTGTTCTGGGCATTTTCCAGCTGCGTCTTGCCGTCGCTGAGCTGGGATTTCCCGTCCGCCAACTCCTTCTGTCCATCCAGAATCTCCTTCTTGCCATCTAATAGCTCCTGCTTGCCATCCAAAAGCTCCTGTTTACCGTTTGCCAGCTCTTCCTCTGCTTCCAACATTTTAGCGTCGATGGCGGCGTAAATCTTCTCATTCAGGGCATCCACCTTCTCCTGGCGGATAATGACATTTACACTCTCTTCTAAAAGTCCGGTGGCCGATACGCTGGCTACACCCTCGATGCTTTCCAGCTCAGGGATAATACTATTCTGCACATAGGTACTTACCTCCGCCTGGTCAAGTCCTTCCTTACCCACTGCCGCTACCATGACAGGAAGCATATCCGGATTCAGCTTCATAATAATGGGATTACCTACAGACTCATCCCAGTAAGAGGAAATCTGGTCCAGATTCTCCCGGATTTCCAAGGATACGGAATCCATATTGGTGGTCTGGGAAAACTCCAGAATCACCATGGAATAATTCTCCGCAGACATGGAACTGACACTCTGAATATTACTTACGGTAGCCATGGAAGCCTCAATGGGCTTCGTTACCACCGTTTCCACATTTTCCGGACTGGCCCCCACATATGTAGTCATAACAATTACATAGGGAAGACTGATACTGGGTAGAAGATCCGTCGTCATCTTGGTGAATGACACAATACCAAGAACAATCGCCAGTACAACGCCCACTAATACCGTATATGGTTTCTTTACACTGAATTTTGAAATCATGTTCTCCTCCAAATCCGACCGACTGGTCGGCCATATCTCGTATATTCTATTCTTCCTGACATAATTCGTCAATATTTGAAATCTAAAAAAAAGATTAAGAAAATGCTACAGCATCCTCTTAATCTTATTTTTCAATCTCTGCAATGCGTTATCCGTTGCTTTTTCCTCCCGCCCCAAGACTTTGGCAATCTGGGAATAACTCATTCCGGTAATATATAGGTCCAACACCTGTTTTTCAAAATCGGACAATTCTTCCTCAATACGCTTCTCCAGATACTCTACCCGTTCCTTATCCAGGAACAGCGCTTCCGGATTTTTCTGCTCAGGACTCTGTACCGTCTGAAGCAATGCACTATCCTCTCCCTCCTGCTCTCCGTAAAGGGACACATAGGAGTTTAGGGGAATGTGTTTCTGGCGTCCAGCGGACTGCACGGCAGTATACATCTGTCTGCTGATGCACAAATCCGCAAAGGTATAAAAGCTGGCATCCCGGCCCAAATCATAGTCCCGCACTGCCTTAAAAAGACCAATCATACCTTCCTGAATCAAATCGTCCTTATCCGCTCCCAGGATATACATGGAACTGGCTTTACTACGCACCAGATTCTTATATTTGTCCATGAGATACTCCATGACCTCGGTCTCACCGTCCCGGAGCAAATCAATCAATTCTTCGTCCTTTTTCTGATTATACTCTTTACCCATTATTTCCTACTGCAATCTCTGCCTCACAATCTCATAAGCCAGCACTCCGGCTGCTACGGAAGCGTTCAGGGAATCAATGTCACCCTTCATGGGGATGGAAGCCACCATATCACACTTCTCCCGTACAAGCCTGGATACACCGTCCCCTTCATTGCCGATTACAAGGCCGATAGCCCCCTTCAAATCCAGGTCATACATGGTGGTACCGCCCATATCCGCACAAACAAACCACAGCCCTTCTTTTTTCAGTTCTTCGATGGTCTTGGCAATATTGGTCACCTTTGCTACTGGGGTATAATTCAGTGCCCCTGCGGAGGTTCTTGCTACTGTGGCAGTAAGACCTACCGCTCTGTTTTTAGGAATAATCACTCCGTGAGCTCCCGCAAGATTGGCCGTACGAATAATTGCCCCCAAATTATGAGGGTCCTCAATATTGTCCAAAAGAAAGATAAAGGGAGGCTCTCCCTTTTCCCTGGCTGCGGCAAGGATATCCTCCACCTCTGCATACTCATAGGCTGCCGCATAGGCAATTACCCCCTGATGCTTGCCGGTTTCCGACATCTGGTCCAATCTCTCCTTGGCCACATACTTAATCAGTGTATCGTGCTTCTTTGCCTCTCTCTTGATGGTCATAATCGGTCCATCCTGGCAACCATCCAGAATAAATATTTTATCAATGGGCTTCCCGCTGCGGTACGCCTCAATTACTGCATTTCTTCCTTCAATGGTAAATTCTGTATATCCCATTTTTCTCTCCTATATGGTCATTCCACTTTTCTCAATTCCAAGCCGAATCAACTCCAGCATACGGTCCGTGCGCCCCATCAGGTATAAATACCCCATCAACGCTTCGAAGCCGGTAGCATTGCGGTAGTCATTAATACTTGCATTTTTGGCAGAAGTATAGGACTTGGCATTTCTGCCACGCTTATACACGGCCATCTCCTCCTCGGAAAGCTCCTCCTGCAAGGCAAAAATCATCTTTGCCTGAGCCTCTGCCTTCACATAGTGAGTCGCCTTCTTATGCAAATCATTTACCGCCTTGTTGGCTCTCTCCACAATCACGGAACGAATCACCAAATCATATATGGAATCCCCGATATATGCCAGTGTCAGAGGGGAATATGCACGCACATCCACCTCTTTACACTGAAATACCTCTTTAATTTTACAAAGCAGCTGTCTGTTTTCTTCCATTAAACTCTGCTCCATACAACGCCTTCGCGGGTATCCTTGATTTCGATGCCCTTCTCTAAAAGCTCCGCTCTGATTTCATCCGCTCTGGCAAAGTTCTTTTCCTTCTTTGCTGCCTTACGCTCTTCAATCTTAGCAAGTACAAAGGCCTCTAACTCTGCGTCCACACCGGACTCCTCTTTTGCTTCTTCCTTTAACTTTAATAAATCAAGGCTGAGTACATAATCGAAGCTGTCAATGATGGCACGCTTAGTTGCATCGTTTAACTCGGTCTTTAAAACATCATATAATAAGGTAATACCCATGGAGGTGTTCACATCATTGCCCACAGCTTCCACAAATTTTGCCTTATACTCTTCCACTGCGCTATTATCTACCACGCCGTTTGCATCCAAATCTGCAATTCTCTTTTTCAACTTCTTGTAAGTACCGGTTGCCTGCTCCAATGCTTCATAGGAGAATACCAGCGGCTTTCTGTAATGGGACTGCAAGCAGAAGAAACGGTATGCAACCGGGTCATAGCCCTTCTGCTCCAGTAGGGAAACGGTTAAAAACTCGCCCTTGGACTTACTCATCTTACCGGACTGGTCATTTAAATGGTGTACATGGAACCAGTAATTACACCACTTGTGTCCCAGATAGGACTCGCTCTGAGCGATTTCATTGGTGTGATGAGGGAACATATTGTCAATACCACCACAGTGAATATCCATATATTCCCCCAGATGCTTCATACTGATGCAGGAGCACTCAATATGCCATCCCGGGTAACCTACGCCCCATGGACTATCCCACTTCAGTGCCTGATCCTCAAATTTGGACTTGGTAAACCATAGTACAAAGTCGTTCTTATTTTTCTTATTCTCATCCTCGGTTACATCCTCACGGACGCCCACCATCAGCTCTTCCTCATTCTGGTTGCCGAATACATAGTAATTCTGCAGCTTAGAGGTGTCAAAATAAATATTCTCTCCCGCCTGATAAGCATACCCCTTTTTAAGGAGTACCTTAATCATTTCAATAAATTCATCGATACAGTTTGTGGCAGGCTCTACCACATCCGGGGTCTTAATATTTAACTTTGCACAATCCGCAAAGAAAGCATCGGTATAGAACTTTGCAATCTCCATAACGGTCTTATGCTCTCTCTTGGCACCCTTTAACATCTTATCCTCACCGGTGTCTGCATCGGAGGATAAATGACCTACATCAGTAATATTCATTACACGCTTTACATCATAGCCGGCATAACGCAGAATCTTCTCCAGCACGTCCTCCATAATATAGCTTCTTAAGTTACCGATATGTGCAAAGTGGTACACGGTAGGACCACAGGTATACATATTTACCTTTCCCTCCACATTAGGGATAAAGTCTTCTTTTTCTCTGGTTAATGTATTAAAAATCTTAATGCTCATTTGGATTCCTCCTACTTTGATTCTTTAGAAAGCTTTTTCAACTGGGCCTCTAAATCCAGCAAACGGTTGGTAAGCTCGGAATTTGCCTTTTGCAAATTGGCAATATCCTCCCGTACAGGGTCAGGCAGATTCTGATTCAGTTCTTCTTGAGGAAGCTTCTGACTATTTCTGCGCACCACTCGTCCCGGTACACCGACTACTGTAGAACCGGGCGGCACCTCCTGCAACACCACGCTTCCCGCACCGATTTTAGAACCGGCACCCACGGTAAAGGACCCCAGTACCTTGGCTCCGGCACTGATCATTACGTTGTCCCCAATGGTGGGATGACGCTTGCCCTGCTCCTTACCGTTACCACCTAAGGTAACTCCCTGATACAGTGTCACGTTATCTCCTACAATGGTGGTCTCACCTATAATAACACCATTTCCGTGATCGATAAAGAACCCTTTTCCGATTTGTGCACCGGGATGAATCTCAATTCCCGTTTTCCGCACCGCTCTTTGGGAAATATATCTTGCCAGGAAATAATGCTTTTTCATATACAGCTTATGAGCCAGCCGGTAATGAAGCATTACCTTGAAGCTGGGATATAAAAACACTTCCCAGTTGGAATGTATCGCCGGGTCACGCTCTCTGATTATTGCAATCTCGTCCTTAATATTCTTCCAAAACTTCATACGATCCTCTATTTCTTAGAACAACCACTGCAGCCGGCGCATCTGGCACTGCTGACATCCTCTGATGCGATATACATGGGGCTGGTCAAAAGACAGATTGCCTGGGAAGAAATTCCCTCTCCCGTGCCGGTAAAGCCAAGCCCCTCCTCTGTGGTGGCCTTTACATTCACCTGCTCCACTAAAATACCCAGAGCCTCTGCAATATTCTGACGCATCGCATCAATATGAGGGCGCATCTTAGGTGCCTGTGCAATGATGGTAGCATCAATATTTTCAATAAAAAAGCCTTTCTCTGCAACCAGCTCTCCCACCTTCTGTAATAACAAAAGAGAGGAAATCCCCTTATAGGCCGGGTCCGTATCCGGAAAATGCTTCCCGATATCTCCCAGAGCAGCAGCTCCTAAAATCGCATCGGAAATAGCGTGCAGAAGTACATCTGCATCCGAGTGTCCCAGAAGCCCCTTTTCATAAGGAATCTTCACGCCGCCAATAATCATATCCCGTCCTTCTACCAGACGATGAACATCATATCCCATACCAATTCTCATATCTAAGTCCTCTAATTCTCACGCTTCTTTTTCTTGGGAAGTGCATCCATGATGCTTCTTCCTTTTCCTTTGGTATATAAAGAGCCGTCTCGGCGCACATCCTCCTTGGCAGGTCTGCGCTCTCGCTTCTCCACTTGGAATACATGACGCCTTGGCTCCTTCTCAGAACGTCTGTCCCTGCGCTCGTCACCTCTGCGGGAGTCTTTTCTTCTACGGTCTTCTCCATTTTTCTCAAAGCGTCTGTCCCTACTACTATCTCTACGCTCCCGGTCTCTTCTGTCGCCGTCTCTGCGCCCTGCATCTCTTCCACGCTCCGAACGCCTCTCTCTGCGGCGTGGCTGCTCCTCAACAGCAATATCCTCACCGATTTCGCCCACATAGCCCTTCAAGAAAGCCGCCGCCATATCCAGCGCGTCCACGCCTTCCTCTTCCATCTTTTTACTGATAAACTTCTTCATCAGCTCAAAATCTTCACTCTCACGCTGCAAAAGCGCATCTGCAATGGCCTTCTCCGCCTTTACCCGCATTACCTTAGAGGCTGTGGGAAGTGTCTTTTCTTCAATAGTAGTATGACAAACCCTTTCAATCTCTCGAAGCTTATAAATCTCTTTGCCACTGATGAAAGTAAAGGACCTTCCGGTTTTGCCGGCACGTCCCGTTCTTCCGATACGGTGCACATAATACTCTATATCCTGGGGCAAATCGTAATTGATTACTGCCTCCACATTGTCCACATCAATTCCTCTTGCTGCTACATCCGTAGCAATTAAAATGTTGGTGGTACCATTGCGGAAGCGTCCCATAGCCACATCTCTCTGGTACTGGGATAAATCTCCATGAAGCCCCTCTGCCTGAAAATCCTTCTCCTTTAACAGTCCTGTCAGCTCATCCACCTTCTTCTTGGTGTTACAGAAAATCAGACACAGCTTGGGCTGATAATATTCTAAAATACGGATGGTTGCCGCATCCTTATCCTGATTCTTAATCCGGTAGTACCGCTGGGATACCAGTGGAATGGTCAGCTCCTTAGCCGCTACCTTTACCAGCTCTGCATCCTTCTGGAACTTGCCGGTAATCTCTAAAATAGGCTTAGGCATGGTTGCTGAGAAAAGCGCTGTCTGGTGCTCATGCTGAATCTCTCCCAAGATAAGCTCCATGTCCTCTCTAAAGCCCATGTTCAGCATTTCATCTGCCTCATCCAGCACTACCATCTTCACATCGTCCAGCTTAATGGTATGCCTGCGCATATGGTCCATCACTCTTCCCGGAGTGCCTACCACAATCTGCACACCTTTTAAAGCCGAAATCTGTCTCCGGATATCTGCACCGCCATAAATAGGCAGCACCTTGATACCATGCATGTATTTTGCCAGCTTGCGAAGCTCCTCCGCAGCCTGAATTGCCAATTCTCTGGTGGGACAAAGTACGATAGCCTGCAGCTTTCTACTCTCTCCGTCAATCTTCTGGATTGTAGGGATACCAAAAGCAGCTGTCTTACCGGTACCGGTCTGTGCCTGCCCGATAATATCCTTTCCCTCTAAAAGGTGAGGAATCGCCTGTTTTTGAATGGGTGAAAACTCTGTAAAGCCCATATCCTTTACTGCTCTTAAAATTCTTCCATCAATCCATTCACTCTCAAAATCTATACTCACGAAATTCTCCTTACTAAAGTATTTCCTTCAAAACACTAATTAGTTTTTCCACATCCACCGGTTTGGCGATGTGCTCATTCATGCCACAGGCCAGTGCCTTCTTTTTGTCCTCCTCAAAAGCATTGGCTGTCATGGCGATAATGGGAATATCTTTATATTCCTTGAGCCCACAGTTTCGAATGGTGGTTGCTGCTTCATAGCCATTCATATATGGCATCTGAATATCCATCAGAATCAAATCATAATAGCCGGGAGCAGAGTTTTTCAACATATTCACTGCCTCTGCACCATCCGGTGCCACTTCCACCAAAAAGCCCACTTCACTTAAAATGGTCTGGGCAATTTCGCTGTTCAGCTCATTATCCTCCGCCAGAAGGATACGTTTTCCGGTAAAATCGATGTCTGCAAGCTGCTTTTCCACGTTTTTAATCCGTATATCTTCATCCAGCCGCAGGGTCAGGTACACACGCATCTCGGTGCCTTTCCCCAGCTCGCTTTCTACCTCTATTCTGCCATTCATTAAATCTACAATGTGCTTGGTGATAGAAAGCCCCAGACCACTTCCCTGAATCTGTCCGATTTCCACACGGTTTTCTCTTTCAAAAGCACCGAAAAGATTCTCCTGAAAGCTTTTACTCATACCCATCCCCGTATCCTTGATACTAAACAGATAGCTACCCATATTCTCGCTGCTTTCCTCCAACTGGGTACAGGAAAACCATACACTGCCGCCGGGCTTCGTATACTTTTGGGCATTACCAATAAGATTCATACATATCTGATTCAGCCGAAGCTCATCCACATACACATGCTCATCCCGCAAATTGGTCTCTACCTCAAAACAAAGATTTTTTTGTTTCATGGTAATGCTAAACAGAGATTCCAGATAAGTAATGGTATCCCGCAGATTGACCTGTTTTTCATCAATGGACACCTTTCCGCTCTCAATGCGTGCCATATCCAGCACTTCATTAATCAGATGAAGCAGATAATCCCCGGAGGATAATACCTTATCAAGACAATCCTCCACCTTTTCCTTATCCCCTGCATTGTCCTTTGCAATACGTGCAAAGCCCAGAATGGCATTCATGGGCGTACGAATATCATGGGACATATTATTCAGAAAAATACTCTTGGATTTGTTGGCGGATTCTGCTCTAAGCAGCGCATCCTGTAAATCCTCATTTTTCTTCTCCAAAAGCTCCTGATACTCTCTTTCATGCTTCATCTCATCCACCGACAGGGTATAGAGATACAGCTGCAGCACCGCAATCGTAATACCGATACAAAGCCATGGTGAACCGGAAAAAACAATCTGAAGCCCACCAAAGATGATAGGAACAAACACAAAAGAAATCATGGACTGATTTACTTTTTTATTTTTAAAAGGGCCATCCTTAAAAAAAGCAATGGATGTACGCACCGCCGGAACCAAAAAATATCCATAGGAGCAAAGTGGCTGCAGAAAATATAAAGCCCCTCTGTTATACTTTCCGTCCATATCAATATAGAAAATCCAGTTTCCGGTGTGATTGGTAAGCAGCAGCATTAAAAAGAGCATCAATGGAAGCATCAAAAGTCTGATAACCCACTTCTTCCCAAACTTAGGATTGGCACCGGAACGCACGGTATATACCAGCCATACAAAGGGTAAAATCCCGGCAAATAAAAAATACAATAAATTAATCAGATAGCTCACGGTGTATCCCACCCGGATAAACCCGGCATCAATCACTGCCCACAAAGCATCCAGACAGAAAAACAGCGCAGCCCCCACCAGAAGCACCACGAAAAGTGTATGCTCCTTGGGCTTATTTTTCATAGAAATGAGCTTCCAAAATATCATTCCTATGATCAGAATTGCAAATACATTTATTTCCACATATAAAATACCTGCCATTTGCACTCCTTTCGTAAAAAAACTATCTCCAAAGAGAACTTAAATCAAAGCATCGTACATTGGTCCACATGCGATTGATTCTTTCATTTCCTTCCTTGTCAAAATAAGCCATAACAACACTTCTATCCACCACATCTTTGGTAGGATACTGGGCAAACAGCTGTCTCGTCAGCTGTTCCTCATAGGTGAGAATGGTATAGTCCCCCGTCTCCTCCTCACTTCCGGTGAAGAAGTAATCAATAGGATACTCTACCAGTGTCTCTCCTTCTGCCGCAGCTTCCTCCTCATCTGCGCCATAGCACCAGTCGGCATACTGGAATACCGTATCATCCTCTCCGCCGCCGATAACAGAAGTATATCCGATATAATACATGTTACGCACTGCATTTTCCGGCATGGATACAAAGTTCACAAAGGCCTCCGCTGCATGCTTCTTAGCTGCATCGTTGCCGATACCCTTTTTCAGCATACACCAACCGTCAAACCAGAGATTGGTAGCCTCCTGCGGTGCAGCATAGCAAAGAGTCACTCCATCCTCGTCAGCCTGGTCTAAAGTATATACTGCATCTCCCGACCACTGCTGGTTTGCCACCACCTTACCGGTCACCATGTCCGCCTTACCACTGTCCGTTTCAAAAGAATATACATTATCCTTTATCCGGCTTAAAATATCCTCTACCGCATCCACCGAAAGCTCATCGGTAGAATTCAGCATAGTGGTCAATTCATCGTGGTAGGAAGCACTGTTAATAAATGCCTCATCCATGATTTTATCATAATTATAGATGCTGATTCCCGCGAAAAATGCGTCGCGCACACTATCCTTTATAGTAACTCGCTTAGAATATTCCTTGTTCAAGAGCAAATCCCAATGGGACGCTTCCTCCTCACTGATAACCTCCGGATTATACACGATTCCTAAGGTTCCCCACATATAGCCTGCCGCATACTTGCTCAGTTGTTCTCCGCCAATGGAAAGCTGCGCAAACACATCTGCAATGTAAGGAGAAACGCCCTTCACATAATAGTTCTCTTCCACACTTTCATCGAAGAACTTCATGGAATAAGGCTCCAGCATCTCCTCGGACATCATCTTCATAATCATATATTCCGAGGGACATACCAAATCATAGGTATCTCCCATGGTAATCTGATTATACAGTTCTTCATTGGTACCAAAGGTAGAATACTCTACCACCACTTCTTTTCCATAGGTTTCATAGTACCAGTTTTCAAAATCCTCAATCATTCCGGTCTCTGAACAGATGGAAACTTCCTCTAAATCAATGACCTCTTCCTCGTCCCAGTCACCCTCGTCGATATACTCCTCCCAGTTGCTGACACGAAGAACGATGACGTCCTCCTCCTGACTGCTTCCACAGCCAGCCAAAAGGGACACAGAAAGCCCCGATACCAAAAGGAGCGAAATAAGTCTCTTCTTCATCTATTTCTCCTCCTTCTGCGGCATTTTATTCATAATCAGCACGGCGATAACAACGATAACGAAAATCACGGTGGACAGCGCCCACAATGCCGTCTTAATCTCCGTCTGAGAGCCTCTGGTAGCGTTTACCACATAGGTACTGATGGTATCAAAGGTGGCAGGCTTCGTGTAAGTAGAGATAAAATAATCATCTAAGGACAGTGTAATCGCCGTCATAAAACCGGACAAAATGCCCGGCAGAATCTGGGGCAGAACCACCTTACGAAGAGCCTGGGCCGGCGTACAGCCAAGGTCTAAGGCCGCTTCATAAAGCTGCTGATCCATCTGCTTCAGTCTGGGCAGCACCGATAAGTACACAAAGGGAGCACAAAGAGCTGTCTGTCCAACTACCAGTGGAATAAAAGTTTCTTTATCAATCTTAAAAATCGCAATCATCAAAATACATACGGAAAAACCCGTCACAACATCCGCATTCACCACCGGAATCTGGTTGGAAAGCTCAATAAAGGTTTTTCCGGCCTTTTTAGAATAAAAGGCACCCACTGCACCTACAGTGCCCAAAAGGGTTGATAATACTGCCACGCCCAGCGCCAGGGAAATGGTTCCCCCAATCATGGCCAGAAGCTCCGGCGTCGTAAATAAGGTCACATAATTCTGCAAAGAGAAATTGCGGATGGAACCTATCATGGTGGAATCGGTGAAGCTGTACACCACCAGTATCATAATCGGTGCATACAAAAAGATTACTACCATCCAGAGCCATGCGTATTGTATAAATTTCTTCATCTGCTACACCCTGGCCTTTCTCTGCTCTTCTGGCGCGGTGAACCGGTTCGAGATAAGTGTTACCACCAGAATCATCACAAGCAGGATAATGGAAATGACGGAGCCGTTGTGCCAATCGTAGGAGCTGAAATAGCTACCGATTAAGCTGCCCATAATATAGGTACTGTTATATACCATATCCAGTACCACATAATTGGTCATGGAAGGTAAAAATACCATGGTAATACCACTGATAATGCCCGGCACGGAAAGGGGAATAATCACCTTGTAGAACACCTGAGTTCTGGTAGCTCCCAAATCCTGCGCCGCCTCAATCATGCTGTCATCCAGCTTGGTTAAAGCATTGTACAGGGGCATAATCATAAATGGCAGAAAATCATACACCATACATATAATAGTATTCATAAAGGGGTGATATGCCAGATTTCCCTCCAGCACCGTCAGAATCTCCTTCATGGCAGTAATACGCAGGGTAAAATTAATCCACATAGGAAGCACAAAAATCATTAGCAGTGCCTGGCTGTTGGTAAAGCTCCCCTTAGCCAGCACATAAGCCACCGGATACCCCAATATCAAGCATACGATGGTGGTCAAAACAGCAATCGCCACACTATAAAGCAGGGTTCCGATTGTCTTGGTGCTTTGCCAGAAGTGAATGAAATTGGCAAAGGACACCTGTCCGTCCCCATTCGTAAAGGCATAATAAATCACCACTACCAAAGGTAGGATTACAAATAATACCAGAAAGATTGCATAGGGAATTGCCAGCAATCCTCTAAATGATTCACTTTTTTTCATCCGTAGTCCCCCGCTAGCTATTGATAATCTTGTAAACTACTTTATCTTTCGGAATGATAATGGAAACGTAATCCTCCTGGTTCCATAAATCCTCATCATTTACCACGTAATCCTCCTCGGACTCACTACGCACAGTGTACTGATAGTGGTCGTCCACGTAGAGGAAAGATAAAATATTACCGGTGACAACACCTGCCTCTGCATCATCGCTAAGGTCAAGGTCATCCGGTGAAAAGAACGCATCCACAATCATGCCTTCTGTCTCAATCACCTTACCATGAGCATCCATAAGTACGCCATCCTCTACCTGACAGCCGGGGAAAATCTGCTCCGGGTCAATATCCCAGGAAAAGTCCGCAAACTGTACGGGAAGGCCTCTTTCCACCTCGTAGGCACCCAGCATGGCCTCATAGTGGTTGATACTGGTATCGTAAGGAATGATATGAATCAGATCCGGCTCCAGACAAAGTCCCACTTTGGCACCGATATCATAATTTTTCAAACTGTGCACCTCGATTTCATTCTTGCCGGACAATACGGAAACAATATAAAAGGTTCCCTTGAAATCTGAAGATAAAATCTCTCCCTTAATCTGCCCCTTTTCTTCTGTGGTAATCATAAAATCCTCGGGACGAATCACCGCGTCAATCACGGTACCCACCTCATAATCATCCACACAATCAAAGGTATAGCCGGCGAAGTTGGCTTTTTTCTTTCCAACCATCTTGCCCTTGAAAATATTACTCTCACCGATAAAGTCCGCTACAAACAGGTTCGCCGGTTCGTTGTAAATTTCCTCCGGGGTACCCACCTGCTGAATCTCACCATCCGCCATAACCACAATCTTGTCAGACATGGTCAGTGCTTCCTCTTGGTCATGGGTAACAAAAATAAAGGTAATTCCCAGCTTTTTATGCATATTCTTAAGCTCAATCTGCATCTCCTTGCGCATCTTGGCATCCAGAGCAGAAAGAGGCTCATCTAAAAGCAATAGCTCCGGCTCATTTACAATGGCTCTGGCAATAGCAATACGCTGCTGCTGACCACCGGAAAGGGTATTAATATTTCTCTTCTCAAAGCCCTCTAAATCTACGATTTCCAACGCTGCAGAAACCTTCTCATCCATTTCCTTTTTGGCCATTTTCTTAAGCTTTAAGCCAAAAGCAATATTATCATATACGTTCAGATGCGGGAATAACGCATACTTCTGAAATACCGTATTAATCGGTCGCTCATTGGGTGGGAGCTTGGTTATATCATCTCCGTTTAAAAGTATTTCGCCGCCACTGGGCACATCAAAGCCACCAAGCATACGAAGAATCGTGGTCTTTCCACAACCGGAAGGACCAAGGAAGGTCACAAATTCGCCCTTTTTTATATCCAGGCTAAAATCCTCAACTACTACAGTGTCTTCATCGAAGACCTTACGAACATGCTTTAATTCAATCAAGTTATCATTTGCCATGTCTGCCATTCCTCATCTCCAAAATATTCACACTTCGTTTCCTCATACACGCAAAAAACCCATGTTATGACTCATTATAACATTTCTACATTTTTTCACAATCTTTTTATTGCAAATACACGAAAAAATAGTACCAAATTACTTGCCACTGCACCTTTTGACTTTCCCATGCAATATCGTTATAATGGTTACTACTTAGGATTGTAACAAGCGAGGTTTTGACATGACAAAAAAGGTTTTTTATGAAGATACAAAAATAGTGGATTTTACGGGAACGGTGGTAGAATGTACCGCCGACGATAAGAAAAAGGGATACTGGGTAGTCCTGGATCAGACTGCCTTTTTCCCGGAGGAAGGCGGACAATCCGCAGATAAGGGTACCTTGGGCGGACAGGAGGTTTTAGATGTACAAATTAAAAATGATATTATCAGCCATCTGGTAAAGGTTCCTTTTGAAGGGGGCTCCACCATAGAAGGACATGTGGACTATGAGAGGCGTTTTGACTTTATGCAACAGCACTCCGGCGAGCATATTATCTCAGGTCTCCTCCACACTCACTATGGCTTTACCAATGTAGGTTTCCATTTAAGTGAGCGGGAAGTGACACTGGACATGGATGGTGTGATTTCTTTGGAAAACCTTCGGGAAATTGAGGCGATGGCCAACCGGATTATCTGGCAGAATCTGCCTGTATATGCCACCTTCCCTTCTAAGGAAAATTTGGCAACCATGCAATACCGCAGCAAAATTGAAATCGAGGGTGACGTACGTATCGTAGAGATTCCCGGCGTGGACACCTGCGCCTGCTGCGCGCCACATGTAGCTTCCACCGGAGAAATCGGACTCCTCAAGGTACTAAAGGTACAGAGCCACCGGGGCGGCGTGCGCATTACCATTGCCTGCGGTGGTCGTGCCCTGAAGGATTACTCTTCCAAGATTGATATCTGTGACGAAGTGGGCACAAAGCTTTCTGTGCCGGAAGAGAGAATTCTGACGGCACTTGAGAAGGTACAGAATGATTTTGCCACACTGAAATACACCGCCAATGAGCTCACCGGACAACTCCTTGCTGAGCAGGTAAAATCCCTTCCCGCCCCTTCCGAATGTGCCAATGCACTACTTTTCGTGGCACTGAATAATAACCTTGCCATCCGCAACACTGTCAATACCCTTACCGAAAGCTACCCCGGCTACTGCGGTATTTTCGCAGGCAATGAGGAAACCGGCTACACCTACATCATCGGCAGCAAGGAAAAGGACTGCCGGGAAATGGCTGCTATTTTACGTGAAAAGCTAAGCGCCAAGGGTGGCGGCACCGCTCCCATGATTCAGGGAAATGTAACTGCCACAAAAGAGAACATCAAGAATATTTTTAATGCATTATAACGATTCTGAGGGTGCCTTTCGGCACCCTCGTTTTATATACACAACTTTTGCATTAATGCTTCTTGCAGTACCTGCGAAAAATTAATTCCCTTCTTCATAGCTTCCTCATTTAACCAGGAAGGGATAGTTAATGTTTTCTTCACTGCTTTTGCATTCATTTTTCTTTTATACTCCAACATATCAAATTCTACAATCACCAGTCTATCCGATTCTTTTATCTCAATTTTATCAAATTCACTTGCTACTGGTATATCCTGTCCCTCTTTTTCATAATCCACAAGCACCAACCCCAGTGCCTCCTTGGTCATTTCATAAGCTTGTGCCATGTTCTCTCCCTGCGTGAAGCATTCTGGAAAATCCGGGAATGATACCCAGAATCCACCTTCCTCTGTTCTATGAAACACTGCCGGATAAAATACTTTTTCCATACTCATTTCTCCACTCCTGCCTGCTTTAATATTGCATTCTCAAGTCCCTTTGCTAAATCCTTACAATGCACCGGAACGACCGTCTGTTTCCCGTTAATAAAATTCTTTAATTTTACATGTGAACCATTTTGACTGACAACAATAAATCCATTTTGCTTCAGCAAACGAATCATCTGTTTTGGCGTCATCGGCATCTTTTGCACCTCCATTATAACACGTATTTACACGTATTCAAATTTAATTTAAGAAAAAAGTGTACGAATGTACATGAATTGTTTTAGATTTGTTATACTATAATATAATATTTTATATACGTCAATACTTTGTCATAAACTTTCTCATCAATTTACAAAAAGCCCGCAGTAAACTACGAGCTTTTTATAACCCCTACCGATTAAACAATTTGTCCACCAGCAGTGTAAACCCAACATACAAAAACGTTGCCAGAACCCAATTGCCCAAATCAAAATTTTTGAAAATCAAAAAATCCACCAGTGCATACAATGAAAAAAAGATGATTCCCTGTATCAAATATTTTCTAGGACCACACATATCCGCAATTCCCCCATCATAGTGTTCTACTAACTATAATATGCAACTCCACGGATAATTATGCATGTATTATTTTACCTGTCCGGCCAATATTTCATATACTGCGGGAGAAGACTTCTTCAAGCTGATAATCCTCCCTTCCTTATCCAGAAAGCAATGCTCCGAATACCCTTCGCACACTATTCCCCCATCACGCAGCATGGTATATTTCAACTTTAGCTTCACGCCCTTAAACTCTGCCACCTGCACATCAATATGTATCTCCTCGGCAAAGGTGGTGGTTACCTTATATTTACATTCCACACTGGTTACCGGCGAAATGATTCCCTCCGCCTCCAGCTTCTCATAGCCGCAACCAATCTGCCGGAAAAAGTCCATTCTGGCCTCTTCCATCCACCGTACATAATTGGAGTGGTGCACAATCCCCATCCGGTCGGTTTCATAATACTGCACCTGATGTATATAAGCCTTCATATTTCCCCCTACAAAATTTTCTCCATGCCCACCTTCTGTGGCACAAGACCGCATTTCTCATAAAATTTCATGGCACTTTCATTGCAGGACCACACATTTAAGGTCACATTATAACAGCCCTGCTCCTTTGCAAAGGCAAGAACATACTCATAAAGCTGCTTTCCGATATGCATACCACGCTTCTCTTCATCCACGCATAAATCGTCAATATAAAGAGTTTTCACATCCGTCAGAATATTGTTTCCCACATGCTGCTGGAAAATACAGAAGGCATAGCCCAGTACCTCATCCTGTTCATCCACACCTACAAAAATCGGGGTTGCATCATCTTCGATAATCTTTACAAGCTCCTCATCGGTATACTTCTTTGCTCCCGGCTTAAATAAGTCCGGTCTGCCATAGTGATGTACCATGAGCACCTGCATAAGTAATTTATTGATTCCCGGCATATCTGCCTGTTTTGCTCTTCTGATGTTCATCCTGTGCCTCCAAAATTCTTTTTCGCTTTATTATACTTCCATTCCCTTATTTATTCAAGCGCACGAAAACGGGGACTTAAGAACCTGGATTCTTAAGCCCCCGCGGCATTTATAACCGAACTTCCATGCCCACACTACAGCGAGCTGTAGCGGAAGTTTTTAGCAGACAGTAAAAATTTGCTTTTAAATAATCCGTTACAACCATAAACATTGACATATAAAAAATAACGAATAACACAAAAACAGTAACCTATAGCATTAACCATATTTCATCCGGAATATGTAGCTGTCTGCCCGGTAACTTTATTAAATTTCTACTTCAAACTCTACCGTCTGGTTATGCTTGTCCAGCGCAATCTGCATCACCATAATCTGCTCCGAAATATCCTCATACTCCTTTTTCACCAGCTCTAAGTCAAAGTTGATGTAGCGATATTCCGGCACTGCACTTCTTGCAGAGGTAGCACGAAGCTGAAGTCTCTCCTTGGGCTGCAATTTACGCATATAGTCAAGCATAGCCTTACGACGATTTAACTGCGCCATCTTCACCAAAATACTGTCCACGGACAATACCTCTTCTCCCACTGTAATGGCAGCTGTCACATTGGACAGATTTAAGGCATGCTTGATGGTGCACATTTTCTTATCGATTTTCTCAATTTCCCCTGCCACATAGGAATAGTCATACTCCGGTATCACCGGCTCCTCCCCTTCTGCAGCATCATAGGTACAGGATTCCCGCTCCTTCTTCAGCCAGAATTCCTTGTCCTCTTCTAATTGCTTTAATAACTTGTTTGCATAAGCAGATGTCATTTTCATCATATTCGTATCCTCCCTGTATCTTCACCGAATCACTGTCTTGATTATATAATAGTCTTTCTAAAAAGAGAATCAACTGCTGGTTTCATTTTTACCTTTCACTAACAGCAATCAGAAATACCATATAGCAGGCAAAGTCTCCAATTCTCTTTCTCTGCGTACCAAGCTCATCATCCCAGTCAATATTCATCTTGTTCTCATACATGTATTCCGCCAGCTTATTCTTTGCATTAATAAACAAATCATGCTTTCTGGTTCTGTCCGCATCTGCCGCAGCACGTTCACCAAAATTTAAATTGAACCAAGTTGCGCGAATCCCCGCATAAGTGATGGCACATTTCTGCATCTCCGCAAACAGCTGCTCCGCCTTACCATCCTGTTTCGCTTCGATCTGCTTTACAATAGCTGTATAGATTTTCTCACATTCTGCTATCGCGATAGAATCCGGTTCCTTCAAATTTTTCTCATATGTAACCATATTTTCATCCCCTTTGTGATTATATTTGTATTATACATACTTATGAATTCTTTTACAATAAACCTGGTGCTTATACTGTTTAACGACGAAAAAGCACCCCATAGCTGGGATGCCTCTCTAGCAACGCCTTATTCCGACAGCAACACATGCTGCTTACAATCTCTTGCGGTTTTATAAGGACTTATCTTGGTACTTTCATCTTAAAACACTTGTATCCAAATGTCAACATCTATTTTTGCCACTGCACCATTAACCCGGACGTCTCCCAAGCATAGTATTATGAAAGTTAATGGATTTACTCAGTGGCACTATCAGTATATTCAGTCTTCAGATTTTTATGTACGAAGGGGAATCGAAATGGCTTGCCCTTCAAAGTATTCCTTAATAACAACTTAACATTTCCACTATCATCAAACTTTTTTTGCCATTTTCTATAGCATGTATTAGATATGAAATCTGCCATTTGCAAAAGAATAAACTTTTTTGAATCATAGTAATGTACCACTATCTCATCATTACAAAAATGCTCTAATAAATTCAGTTCTGTATTTAGATACTCCTGTAATGTATACTTGGATTCCGTTGCAACATTCCTTTCATCAATGAAAAATGAAAGTTTGTCCAAATCCTTAAACATATCACTATCAACAAAAACCTTTTGTAAATATAGCTTTATTAGATAATTAAATGCCCTTGACGAATTTGACCTGAATTTTTTTGTTGCCCGCCGATTATTCAGCATAATAATACCTATCTCAAATTTATCTCCACACTTCGCAATAACATGTTCATATATATGTTGCTTATCAGCTTCGCTTACGGCAGATCCTTTTATCTCCTTGTTTGTAGTTAGAGCGTCCATTAATTCCTGCTTGCGCTTAGCAATTTGGAGCCGATATTTTTTGAAAGAGTTCTTAACTACATTAATATCCTCATCTCTCACAAAAAGCAGAGTAATAATAAAATAATTATTTACCTGCGACTTATGTTTTGCAATTATTCCCGACTCATCAACAAAAACTGATACATTTCCCATTAACATACTCCAATACATTTTATTACTGTATTATACTATCATTTCTTAAAATAAACAACTATATCTCGCATCACTTCCTCTACTAGACACAAAATCGCTTTTGCCCTTAAAACGACTTACTATTTTCACAAAAGATTATAGCATTAACAATGCTGCAAGAAAATGGAAATTTTAACCACAAAAAACCTAGGAAAAAATCAATCTTCCTAGGTTTCTGAATCATAGCGAGAGGGGGATTCGAACCCTCGACACTACGGGTATGAACCGTATGCTCTAGCCAACTGAGCTATCTCGCCATATAAAGTTGTGAGCTTTTAAAGTTTTGATGGGGCCTATAGGGCTCGAACCTATGACCCTCTGCTTGTAAGGCAGATGCTCTCCCAGCTGAGCTAAGACCCCGCTTAAAAGCTACTGTCGCAACCGACTTGTTTATATTACAACAGTAGCTTGCATTTGTCAACAACTTTTTCCAAAAAAGTTTTATATTTTTTTCAAACAATATATGCAATATTACATATGCTCCGGTGCTTCGATTGCCAGCACGGAAAGGCAGGTTTCCATCACATTCTTTGTGAAGGAAAGAAGCGCAATCAGACCCTTCTTTCTGTTTTCATCCTCTTCGCCCAAAATCTTGGTTTCATGGTAGAAATGATTAAACGCATTTGCGGTATCGTAAATAAATGCACATACTTTGTGAGGAGCGATTTCCTCAGCTGCATTTGCCATCATGGCATTGAAGCCTGCCAGCTGCATCATCAGACCCTTTTCAGAGCTGTTCTGCGCTTCTGCAAGCTCTAAGCCTTCCAGACTTCCGCCCTGCTCCACATACTTATTCAAAATGGACTTCATACGCACGATGGTGTACAGAAGGTACGGGCCGGTATCTCCTTCAAAAGAAGTAAATCTCTCCAAATCGAAGATATAGTCCTTGGATGCCTGATTGGATAAGTCACAGTAAATAAGTGCCGAAACTGCCACCTTACCAGCGGTATCCTTTGCTTCCTCTTCGTCCATCGGACGGCTTTCCATAATCTTCTGGAACATCTCGTCCCTGGTATTCTTAATCAGGTTTTCTAAGCGCATTACACCACCGTCACGGGTCTTGAATGGCTTGCCATCCTTGCCGTTCATGGTACCAAAGCCTACGAATTTTAATGCAGTTTTATCATCCACAAGGCCGGTCTTCTTCGCGCAGCGGAATACTTGCTCAAAGTACAAATCCTGACGCTTATCCACTACATAGATGATTTCATCCGGGTTATATAGTCTCTTACGCTCCAAAATGGTCGCAAGGTCGGTGGTATTGTAGAGGGATGCTCCGTCGGACTTTAAAATCATACAAGGAGGCATTTCCTTGGTATCGGTCTCTTCCTTTACATCCACTACCAGAGCACCGTCAGAAATGTAAGCATGTCCGCCGTCCTTCATCAGCTGTACCATCTCCGGAATCAGCTCATGCACATCACTTTCGCCCTTCCATAAATCAAACTCTACATTTAAACTGCCATAGTTCTTCTTTAAATCTGTCACAGATACATTTAAAATGTGCTTCCAAAGTGCACGATATCCCGGCTGGCCGCTCTGGAGCTTAAAGGTTGCTTCCATAGCCTTTGCCTTGAAATCAGGGTCCGCCTTGGACTTTGCGCTGGCTGCAGGATAAATCTCCTCCAGCTCGGAAATGGTGAACGGCGCTTCTGTAGGATATTCACCTTCATAGCTTTCATCAAAATATACCAGCTCCGGCATTCTCTCCTGCACACCGCAGATAACAAGGCCCATCTGTAAACCCCAGTCCCCCAGATGCACATCACCAATGACCTCATGACCTGCATAGCGGCTGATTCGCTTGATACTTTCGCCGATAACAGCTGCACGGATATGTCCTACGTGAAGAGGCTTTGCTACATTCGCTCCGCCGTAGTCCACAATAATCATCTTGGGATTCTCCGGCATCTCCAGACCGAATTTCTCATCCTCTGCCATCCCCTTTAAGTACTCCGCCAAGAAACTCTCGGTAAGCTTTAAGTTGAGGAAGCCCGGCATTACTGCGGTCACTTCGGAAAACACCTTACTGCCAGAGAGCTTTTCTGCCACTTCATTCGCAATCATAATCGGAGCCTTCTTGTACTCCTTGGCACCTGCCATGGCACCATTACACTGGTATTCGCAAAGATCCGGTCTGTTAGAAACGGTCACTCTGCCCAGCTCTTTTTTATAACCAGCAGCTTCAAAAGCCTGCTGCATCTCATCGGAAATTAATTCTAATAACTTCTTCATAGGAAAGTCCTTTCTACAATAAATACAAACAAATACGCTAACCTTTAATATACCCCATCCCCCAATTTCTGGCAAGTATCAATCCGGGGTTTTCTGTGCTCTTTTCAAAGATTCTGCTTTGGAAAAGCCACAGCCGCAGTAATCCTGGCGGTACAAATCATACTCCGCGGACAGCTCCACCGAACGCTTGTATCCATTCCTTTTCTTAAAATCAGAGGGAAGCCATGGCACACCATAGGACTTACTTAATTCTTCCCCGATTTCATTCAGCTTCTGGGCATTTTTCAGAGGACTGATGGTCAGCGTGGTCGCGAAGTAGTCTGCTTTTAGCTCCTTTGCAAGCTCTGCCGTCTTTTCCAGACGCATGCGGAAGCACTTAAAACACCGCTCTCCTCCTTCGGGACAATCCTCCAGCCCTTTGGAAAGCTCCAAAAACAATCCCGGCTCATAGTCCCCTTCCACAATATCGATAAGATATTTATCCCCTTTGGCATTATAGGCTGCAATCAAGCGCTTTTGCTCCTCCACCCGGTGACGATACTCCGGCTCCAGAGTAATGTTCGGATTATAATAAAACACCGTAATCCGAAAATACTGACTCAGATACTCCAGACAATAGCTGCTGCAGGGTGCACAACAGCTGTGCAGTACCAGGTGCCTTGGCTCTCCACCATCTCTTTTCAGCTTCTCTATTAATTTATCCAGTTCTTTTTGATAATTTCGTACATTCATAAATTCATCATAGCACAAAAAAGACCCTGGCGTCTACGCCAAGGTCTTGTAAACTATTGAATCTTCGGGAAGGTAAGAATTACCTTAAACAGATCACCATCCACCACAATCTCCATGTGCCCATTCTGTACATCGGTCAGACTTCTTGCGATGGAAAGGCCAAGGCCATTCCCTTCGGTATGTCTGGAGCTGTCACCGCGGACAAAACGCTCCATCAGTTCATCACTGCTGATATCCAACTGATAGTTGGATATATTCTTGAAGATAATCTTCGCATCATCTCCCTGCTCTTCTACACTAAGGTACACTCTGGTGCCATCCTGAGCGTACTTGCAGATATTGTTCATCAGGTTGTCAAATACACGCCAAAGATGCTTGCCGTCCGCCAGAATCAGGATGGGATCCTCAGGCTGCTTGGTCACCAGGGTCATTCCTTTTTCCTCCAGACGCTGCTCGAATTCTCCCACTGTCTGGGCAAGCAGTACCCCCACCTCACACGGGGAAAGATTCACTTCCACATTACCGGTGGATGCCTTGGAGGCCTCTACCAGATTCTCAGTCAGTCTGCGCAGACGGTTTGACTGCCTGTACAGTACCTCGCTGTATTCCTTGATAACCGGATTGTCCGTTTCCTCCTTAGAAATCAAATCCGCATAATTAATTATCGAAGTCAGCGGGGTCTTAATATCATGGGACACATTTGTGATGAGCTCCGTTTTCATACGCTCGCTCTTTATTCTCTCATCCACCGCCTTGCTCATACCCTCACTGATTTTGTTCAGATTCTCCCCATGCTCCTTAAATACCCAAAGCATTTTGGAGGTATCCATCTGCTTGGTCAGATTGCCTGCCGCCAGTTCCCTTGCTCCATCCTGTAAAAGCCCAAGTACATAAGCCACATAGAATACCACAACTGCCAGCACTATTTTCTCAATGAACCATATAAACACCAAAAGTTCTCTATGATATCCATGCAACGCCAAAAGCCCTATTAATTCTCCAAAGCAGATTAATACAAATACAAGAGATACCACCGGCATGGAGGGCAGCTTGCAAATACCCTTATAGAAAAATATGCACAGCTTCTTTAACGACATAAAAATGTATCCACACACACTGTTTTTCCAAAAGGTACGGGTTTTCAGCTTCTCCGCAAGGAAAACACATGCCGCGATAAACAGTGCAACCAGCCCTACACCAATGGCGATTCCTGCCACCAGCTCCGCCCCATTGTCCCAGTACAAATCATCAAATACATACACAGCAAATACAACGATTAGGAACATCCCCAGATAGAGTATATCCGTGGGAATCCGTGCAAAGACGCAGCACCTTGGCTCCTCCTCCCCATAGTGCTTACCAGATACATTCATCAGGTAAATGAACAGGCAAATGCTAAGAAGTAGCGCTATGGGCACTATCACCAAACCAATCTCACAAACATTCATCAATAGCAGGTACAGATTGTACACTCTGAACCACTCATCATACTCATTCAATCCGTCCAGCAAATACATATCTACACGCAGATTTTCAATCCACATATAGCTGTTCGAGCTACTCCACATGTAGCTTTCCTCTTCCTCCACAGAGGAAAGCAGTAAATTCCCTTCACCATCATATATCATGAAGCGCAAATTTGTATCTTCGTAGAGGCTTATCACGTTTTCCTCGCCAAACTCCACAAAATTGTCTAATATCTGTATACCTTCATTAAAACCAATCATATCAAAGCGTTCTTTAATAATGATATTAAAAGGCTTACTGTAAAAGCCCTCCTCCGCACATGCTGCCAGACCAAACGCTCCAACCACTCCCACAATTAAGCTAAGTACCAACAGAATAAACGCCAGACTCTTAGCAAATAAACTATAACTAAACCGTCCCTTTTTCTTCATCTCTTCTCCTTCTGCTCCTTATCAGGAAATCTTTTCGACCATGGAACTTTGCCCCTTTGGGGCAAATTCCCTGATTGAAACTTACAAACACTTAGGTTTGGTCTTTTCAAACCTTAGTGTTTGTTTTCAATCTTGTAGCCCTGTCCCCAAACCACCTTCAAATACCTGGGCTCTGCGGGGTTAATCTCAATCTTTTCTCTTACGTGCCGGATATGTACCGCCACCGTTCCTTCGCCGCCAAAGGGGTCCCCCTTCCATACCTTCTGATAGATTTCTCTGGGGGAAAATACCTTCCCCGGATTCTCCATAAGGAGCTTCAAAATGTCATACTCCGTAGGCGTAAAGGACACTGCTTCTCCATCCACCGTCACACTGCGGCTTTCATCATCCAGCACGATTCCGCCAATCTGTATGGTGCTTGCCGGCTGAGTTCCGCCGCCCAACTGCATGTATCTGCGAAGCTGGGATTTGACTCTGGCAATAACCTCCATGGGCTTGAAGGGCTTGGTGATATAATCATCCGCTCCCGCATTCAGTCCCAGAATCTTATCCGTATCCTCACTCTTTGCCGTAAGCAAAATCACGGGCACATTGCTGATTTGTCGAATCTTCATCATGGCCTGTATGCCATCCATCTTGGGCATCATGATATCCAGCAAAATGAGGTGAATGTCATTCTGTTCCACCTGCTTTACTGCCGCCATACCGTCATTTGCCTCATAAAAGGTATAGTTTGGGTCTGTTAAGTATATTTTCAGGGCATTTACAATGTCCTGCTCATCATCACAAATTAAGATATTGTACAATCTCTTATCCTCCTTCAGTAGCTTAGGTTTAGTATACAAAAAAAGTGATTAACAATAAATAGGGGATTTTTTTAAGAAACCTTTAAGATGCGAGCATAAAAAAACCGGTCACTTTCGTGACCGGCCCGGTTTAATCATCTCTACGTCTGGACAATAATACAAGTCTAAGCAGCTGCAATGCAGAAGAAATCACTGCGGCAACATAGGTAAGCGCAGCTGCGGTAAGCACTGCTTTCGCCCCTTTCAGCTCCTCGTCCCCTAAAAAGCTTCTGTCCCGCAAAATAGCCAGCGCTCTACCGGAAGCATTAAACTCCACCGGAAGAGTCACTACCTGGAAAATAAGTACGAAAGAAAACAGGATAATACCAATATTCACCAACCCCGTCATACTCAGCACCAATCCCAGCATAATCAGCGGAATAGACAACTGCTGCCCGATATTCACCACAGGTACAATGGCATTACGCACCTTAATGGGCGCATAACCATTAGCATGCTGAATGGCGTGCCCGCACTCATGAGCTGCCACACCGATAGCAGCCACGGATGTAGAATGACACACCGTGGACGAAAGACGCAGCACCTTTTCATTCGGCGAATAGTGATCCGTCAAATCACCTGCCACCTGCTCAATGCCTACATCATATATCCCTGCATCATGTAAAATACGCTCAGCAACCTCCATGGCCGTCAAACCATACGAATTCCGTACCTTACTATACTTTGCAAATGTACTCTTCACTCCCCAGGATGCCAACAAGCTGATAACCACACCTATCAGCACCAAAATGTATGTGGGGTCAAAATAATATCCGAACATAACTGCACCTCCCATATTATGCTCATAGTATAACACAACTTGTGATAGCTATCCCTAAAAGTTTTATTAAATCCAGCTCACAATTTATAAATATTTCATTACATGCTCTCTTGTGACATTTTCGTAGCCTTCATTCCCAATCACCATTCTGTATATTGTTTCAAAGTCACTACAAAATGCCTTTGCCATATTTACCAGACTTTTAAGACCTAACTCCAACCCTACGGCACGCCCCTCTGCACGACCTTCATCCTTCGCATACGCGAGTTCTTCCCATCTCTGCATAGCATTTACCCCCATCTTCTCTGCTGCACGAATCTCTTTCACGCGGTGATGATTCTTTTTCATCTTCTCACTTTCGCTTCGCGCTACAACCTCATCGCTACTTTCCGTTACATAATCACAAAAATCCAGAAATTCTTGTGAAAAATCCTCTCTATTCTTTCCCTTGGTATTGATAAATATCCTAAGTGCCCCATCGTTTAGCTTTAAATCCGGGCACTCCCGGCAGACACCCTCAAAGGTATAACGGTACAGTCCTCTGCCAAAAATGTCAAAAGGTGCAATAAACACCAAACAGACATCATTTAATTTATTAAAATCTGCCTCTCCCGGCGACAGTAAGGATACATCCGTCATCCCCAAATAGTAACGGCTCCGCTTGGGGATGTTATAGGTATTTTTCTTCTGCATTTCCATAAGCAGGAGTCTTTCCTCCTCTGTGGTACCAAACACATCCAGCCGGATGGTTCGAAGCTCCGGGGATATACCCTCCTCCTTCTCCACATGAGGAGATTCCTTCAACACCACACGCTCTGCCGTGACTATGGACGCAATTGCTTCAAATACCTCTTTATCCGCAATGGCTTCATCAAACAAAAATTTATCCACCAAATTCAGACCATCTAAGATAGTCTTCTTCTCCTGTGACATACACAGCCTCCTATTCCACAGGAGGCCAACACCGCTCCTGCATATTGTATTTTCTCGTGATTATGCAGGACTCCCAAGCTGCGACAGAATTGTCATAGAATGCAGCGATGCTGCCAGACAGGACCAAGACTTCACTTTTGAGTATAGTTTAGCATACTTAACACATTACGTCAATTCTTTTCTCTATTTTACTACCCATCTCATCTTTTGTACGCAAAGAAACCGGGGAAATCCCCGGTTCTTCGCTTTATGGTTTGTTCACACTATTCGTTTATAAACTGTTAACCGGATTAGCCAAGTAAGCTAAGTACACCCTGATTTGCCTGATTCGCCTGTGCAAGCATAGACTGACCAGCCTGAGCAAGGATGTTGTTGTTAGAGTACTTAACCATTTCGGTTGCCATATCGGTATCACGAATCTGGCTCTCAGCTGCGGTAGTGTTCTCTACAACGTTGTCTAAGTTAGCGATGGTGTGCTCTAACCGGTTCTGAACAGCACCGAGAGCAGAACGCTGGGTGGATACCATCTGGATTGCTTCTGCGATAGTATCGATAGCTGCGGTTGCATTAGTATCATCATCACCATCTACGCGGATACCATTTACACCAAGACCACGAGCACTCATCATAGAGATTTCGATTTCAATCTTGTTATCTTCGGTAGAGTCTGCGCCTACGTGTAAGCTGAAGTTAAGAGCATCATTCTTATCGGCGAATGCCTCTACTTTAATCTCATCTCCATCCACAGAAACAGACTTTACTAACTTAGTTGCATTCAACTCATTCTTTACAGCTTCAAGCATTTCTTCCTCGGATGTAAACACCCCATCCTCAGCTGAATCTTCAGCATCTGCAATTGCAATATCATTAGTAAAATTTTCACCAGCGGTTGTGTCTGCTGTAATATCGTAAATGTAGCCAAATGTCTTTCCATTTACCTCAACAGTATCCAGCTTGTAAGTTCCCTTGTCCTTGGTATCCGTACCACTTTCATCAACAGTTGATGCTGCTGTTGCTCTGGTAATATCAATAGTGCCCTTACCTGTAGCCTCATCAATATTAGCCTCTGTAAGAGCCGCTGTTGCATCTGCATAAGTCAACTCGCCTGGCTCATCATTTGAGCTAACACCCTTAAGTAAGTAAGACTCATTGAACTTCGTAGTAGTAGCTACACGATCAATCTCGGTAACTAACTGATCGATTTCGTCCTGAACGTATCCTCTGTCGTCCTCAGACATGGTTCCGTTTGCAGCCTTAACTGCCAGCTCGTTCATTCTCTGAAGCATATCCTGTACTTCATTTAAAGCACCTTCCGCGGTCTGCACTGCAGAAATACCATCCTGTGCGTTTAAAGAAGCCTGAGTAAGACCTCTGATCTGCTTTCTCATTTTTTCAGAAATAGAAAGACCAGCTGCATCATCTGCCGCACGGTTAATCTTATAACCGGAAGATAACTTCTCTGTGGACTTTGCCTGTGATCCTGTTGTGATTCCTAACATTCTGTTAGAGTTCATTGCTGTTAAATTGTGCTGTACTACCATATAATTTTACCTCCGTGTTTTAAATTGTTTCAGGTACATCCGTGTACCCTGTTTTTGTTTATAACAACCCGGCCCTAGGATTCCGGTTTATTACCACTGTTACTTCTGATTGTTCTTTACAATCACCACATTTGCCTTTTTCTTTTTGTACTTCTCCGGGTGCTCCGGCTCCGCATAGTACTTGGGAAGCTTTTCCAGCTCATCCGGATTAGTGATGCGCTTTTCCAATGCTCTGCTTCTTACAATATTGACATCCTTGGGGGCATCAATCATAATTCTCATATGCCCGCCCGTGCCACCTAAGAACACGATTTTTACATCATCTCCGATAAGTATGTACTCTTCCTGCTTCACTGACATTCTTAACATTTTTCTTCCTCCTTGAATTTTTTTGGCAAATCCTTTTGTCAAAAAATGTAACTCTTTTATAAATTGTGTTACATTCTGTCAGTTAAAGGGTGACGCTCTTAAATATCTGGTCCCGGTCGTCCTGCTCTATTCCCAGATACCGCTTCGTCACCTGATATGTGGAATGATTATAAATATTCACTAACAGTGCCGGCTCTGCTCCCTGCTTCCATGCATGGTATCCAAAGGTCTTGCGCAGGGAATGGCAGGATATCACTCCTGAGATATTGCTACACTCTGCAGCCCTTCGTATAATACGAAATGCCTGTACTCTGGTAATGGGTACATTCTTGTTGCTATGCCCAAATAAAAAGAAGCCTTTTTTCACAGCTCCTTTCTTTTCTTCTACCACGCTCCAGTATTCGTTTAGCTCTTGTATAATACTTTCATTCAAATAAATCGCTGTCCTCTTACCTGTTTTCTGTTCCGTAAGGGAAATATGACTTCGATAAGCTCCCCTCTCAAAATCATACACATCCTCCCATTTCAAGGGCAGAATGTCGGATATACGCAGTGCAGTATTCAGTCCCATCACTATCAACAGAGAATTCCGACCATTGGGCTGAATCTTCTTGTAATATTTTTTGAAATTGTTCAAATCATCCGTTTGCTTAATTGGTTGTGCAATGTTCATAATTCCTCCTTTTACACCACTATTACCATAAAAATAGTTTTTGCAAATTTTTTTAATTTTTTTCAAAAAAGGTATAAAGTAATCCGGAAACCCTCCGATAAATAATGTGTAAACAAAAAATGTAACACAATTTATAATTGTGTTACATTTTTTAATGCAATTTTATTTAATTACTTCATTCGACATTTTATCAGAAAATGAGACTTATGAAAATAGTTTTGTAATTCTTTGCACAATAAAACCGGGGTGTCTGCCCCGGTTTTAACTTACATGTAGTTGCAAATTTATGGATAGTTACATGTTTTTAAAAGCTTTATTCAGCGCCTTGGAAATCACACCGCCGCCGATACATGCAGCAGGCATCTCCAAAAGTCCGTTTATTCCCACAAAGCCAAATACAAATGCCAGTGGATTTACACCTCCGAAAAGGGAAGTATTCAGTCCCTGCATATATTCGGTATTCCAGAAGCAAAGGATGAGCATGCCCATGAAGAACAGGGTATTTAAAAATGCGCCCATCAGGCCTCCTACAAAATAACATACGATCTTTGTCTTATCAATTTTCTTCACTGCATTAAAAATCACACCGACTAACCATCCCATTAACGCTCTGGTCGGAATACATACCAGAAAGGTTAAGAATGGATTGATGCTAAGCAGGGTAGCTCCAAAAGGATCTAACCCAAAGCACTGATAAAAGCTGGTCAAACCAAATACCGTACCAAGAATAAGTCCTGCCTTAGGTCCGATAATCATAGCTCCGATTACTACCGGAATGGTAATACTGGAAATGGACAATCCTGCAGTTCTGATGTAACCGATGGATGTAAATGCCATAACAAGAATGATTGCAATGAGTACGGCCATCTGTACCATCTCAAGCGTCTTTTTGTTTTTCATATTTTATTCTCCTCTTTTCACTGTTACTATTCTTCCGAAGAAGATATAATTACAACTACGAGCGTATCGTATCATATTGTTAAATTATTTTCAATAAAAATAACTATATTGTAAGAAGCTTATCCAAAATGCAGTGTGCCACCCGTTCCTTACTCATCAGCTCCAGGCTCTCTTCACCATCCCTAGTAATCAGTGTCACAATATTGGTATCCGTTCCAAAGCCGGCGCCTTCACTGCGAAGGCTGTTTGCACAAATCATGTCACAGTTCTTACTCTGCAGCTTCTTCCGGGAATTCTCCAGCACATTCTCCGTCTCCATGGAAAATCCACAGATAATCTGACCTTCCTTCTTCCGCTCTCCCAGGGCCTTCAAGATATCCTTTGTACGCACCAGAGGAATGGACATATCCCCTTCCTTTTTCTTGATTTTATCCGTAGCAGTCACTGCCGGTGTATAATCCGCCACAGCCGCTGCCTTGATAATAATATCATACTGGTCCGCAACAGAAGTGATGGCCTCATACATCTCTCCTGCCGTCTGCACCGGAACTACATCCACATAAAGTGGCGGTTCCACGTCTGTATGAGCGGCAACTACCGTTACCTGTGCTCCGCGGTGCATAGCAGCTCTGGCCAGCGCATAGCCCATTTTTCCACTGGAATGATTGGTAATAAAACGCACCGGGTCAATGGGTTCTCTGGTGGCTCCGGCAGAAATCAATATCTTCTTGCCCGCCAAATCCTTTTCACAGGCAATTTCCTTCACTACTGTCTCAAAAAGCACCGATTCCTCCGGCATTCTACCGTCTCCCATATCTCCGTTGGCCAGCATTCCTGTAGCGGGAGTAATCATCTCGTAGCCAAATCTCTTCAGCTTCTCCATATTATCCTGTACAATGGGGTTATGGTACATATTGTGGTTCATGGCCGGTGATACAATCTTTTTACAAGGGCATGCCATCACCGTAGTTGTCAACATGTCATCTGCAATACCGTTTGCGATTTTCCCGATTACATTGGCGGAAGCAGGGGCGATTAAAACCACATCGGCTCTCTTTGCCAGCGCCACATGCTCCACACTGTACTGAAAATTTCTGTCAAAGGTGTCCACAAGACACTTATGACCGGTCAGGCTTTCAAAGGTAATGGGATTGATAAACTGCGTAGCATTCCGGGTCATAAGCACTTCCACGTCACAGTGCTGCTTAAGCAGCATACGCGCCACATTTGCCATCTTATACGCCGCAATACTACCCGATATTGCCAGTACAACTGTTTTTCCTTTCAGCATAAGCTTTCTCCTCCTATCATGTTTTACACTCCCATAAAATACCACAACTTTTCTATCAGCGCAAATAATACTTTTCTTCTGCAAAAAAATGTGCTATAAACATTATGTTGTATTGTATCTCTTCTCAAGAGAATGATAACAAGGAGGAAAATTTCATATGAACACACAAAGTAAAACAATGCGATTAACATTAATGGGCTTGTTAACGGCGGTGCTGCTACTGATGGCGTATACCCCTCTGGGATACTTGAACATCGGCCCCCTGGCAATCACCTTTAATGTAATCCCCGTTGCACTTGCTGCAATCACGTTAGGCCCTGTAGGCGGAGCTGCCATGGGAGCTGTCTTCGGATTAACCAGCTTTTTGCAATGTATCGGCGTAGGTGGAACCAGTGCTATGGGTGCCATTTTGTTTGACATTAACCCATTACTTGCGTTTTTACAGCGCTTCATCCCCAGAGTCTTGGACGGATTTCTGCTGGGATATGTATTCCGCTTCAGCAGCAAATTTGCAGGTGAAAGAATTGCCTGTATGATTACCGGCTTCTGTAGCGCATTTTTTAACACCGTATTTTTTATGACCTCCCTGGTACTGCTCTTCGGCAATACCGAATATATGCAGGGACTGATGGGTGGAAAGAACATTATTGTGTTTATTTGTACCTTTGTAGGAATCAACGCCGTATTCGAAATGCTGGCTTCTACCCTGCTTACCGGTGCGGTAGGTCTGGCACTTCATAAGGCAAGGGTACTTCCTGTATATAAGCAGCAAAAAGCCGCTGCATAATGAGAGCGTGGGTATGATACTGACCATTGACATCGGGAATACCACCATCGGAATCGGTGTTTTCTCCGGTAGCAGTCTCTGCTTCTGCGAGAAAATCTCTTCCACGGAGGAATTCTCCGAAAGGGAATATATAGAAAAACTGAACGAAATATTTGCATCACATAACCTGGCTGTGGAACAGGTAAAGGGAAGTATTCTCTCCTCCGTGGTTCCCAGAGTTACAGAGGTCTTAAAAAGGGCTCTGGAAATATGGACGCGTAAGACGGTGCTACTACTCTCCTGCAAGATGGAGCTTGGCTTTCACATGGCGGTGGAATACCCGGAAAAGGTAGGCTGTGACCGCCTTGCCGATGTGGCAGGTGCCATCAGCGAATACCCTCTTCCCCTTATCACCATCGATATGGGTACGGCCACTACCATCAATGTAGTGGATAAGGATAGGACTTTCCGAGGCGGTATCATCATGCCCGGTGTGGGAACTGCTCATAAGGCCCTGCTGGGGAAAACAGCCCAGCTTCCCAGTGGAGACATGGATATGCCCACGCACACTATCGGCGCCAACACCCAGGAATGCATCACCAGTGGCATGGTATATGGCAACGCTTGTGCCATTGACGGTCTGATTGCACGGATTAACGAAGAACTGGTAAGCACCTGTACCGTCATTGCTACCGGAGGATATGCCCATACAGTAATTCCCCACTGCCGGTCTGCTATCGTCATGGACGACTGCTTATTGATGAAGGGCTTAAAGGTCCTTTATGATATCAATCAATAGATACGAAATACAACAAAAGCCCTTGAAATGATTTCTCATTTCAAGGGCTGATTTATTGCAGTTAATTACATAAAGTACTGAACACCGGATTCGAAAATCTTCATATCCTGTTCACCATAGATATTGATTGCAACGGATGCATCACGACGCTCAGAGTGAGCCATCTTACCAAAGCATCTTCCGTCCGGAGAGGTGATACCTTCGATTGCCATGTAGGAACCGTTGATATTATACTCCTCATCCATAGAGATATTTCCGTTGATGTCAGCGTACTGGGTAGCAACCTGTCCATTTGCAAAGAGCTTGTCCAGCCACTCCTTCGGAGCAACGAAACGACCTTCGCCGTGGGAAGCAGGATTACAGTAGGTTGCACCTAAGGTTGCACCTTGTAACCAAGGAGACTTATTGGAAACAACCTTGGTATATACCATCTTGGAGATATGTCTGTTGATGGTATTGAAGGTAAGGGTAGGAGAATCCTCCTTCTGACCTACGATTTCACCGTAAGGAACCAGACCAAGCTTGATAAGTGCCTGGAAACCATTACAAATACCAAGTGCAAGACCATCTCTCTCATTTAACAGCTTCATAACCGCTTCCTTCATCTTCTCATTCTGGAATGCAGTTGCAAAGAACTTCGCACTACCATCCGGCTCATCACCTGCGGAGAATCCACCCGGGAACATGATAATCTGTGCCTGCGCAATGGCCTTCTCAAACTCTGCCACGGAATCTCTGATGTCTTCTGCAGTAAGGTTCTTGAATACCTTAGTGATTACGTTGGCACCTGCGCGCTCGAAAGCCTTGGTGGAATCATACTCACAGTTGGTACCCGGGAATACCGGAATAAATACGGTAGGCTTTGCAATCTTATTCTTGCATACGTAGATGCTGTCAGCCTTGTAAATACCGCTTTCTACCGCCTCAGTACCCTTTACAGCCTTGGTAGGGAATACCTTCTCCAGCTTAGAGGTCCAAGCTTCGAGAGCCTCTTCCATAGTGATGGTTTCACCGCCCATGATGAATGCACTCTGTCCCTTTACGGTACCGATAACAGTGTAATCCATTTCCATCTCGTCAAGAACACTCAAGTCCTCGCCGACCATTTCTGCTACAATATTACCCAGACCATTTACAAATAAATCTGCAAGCTCCACATTCGCGTCGATAGCAACACCCATCTTGTTACCAAATGCCATCTTAGAGATTGCTGCCGCAACACCCTTAGAATCTACTGCATATGCAGATACAATCTTGCCGGCATTTGTAAGCTCATGAATCTTGTTATATAATTCCATAACCTTTTCGTACATCGGTACGTCAAAGTCATCTTTCTCAATCTCAAAGTAAACAAGCTTGTTGCCTGCTTCCTTCAACTCAGGAGTTACGATTTCGCCTGCCTTTGCAATATCCACTGCAAAGGAAACCAGTGTAGGAGGTACATCGATATCATTGAAGGTACCGGACATACTGTCCTTACCACCGATGGAAGGAAGACCAAAGCCAATCTGCGCATCGTAAGCACCAAGAAGTGCTGCGAAAGGCTGGCTCCATCTGCTAGGATCCTCAGTCATACGACGGAAGTACTCCTGGAAGGTGAAACGAATCTTGCTCCAGTCACCACCATTTGCCACAATCTTCGCCATGGACTCTACCACTGCATAGATTGCACCATGGTATGGGCTCCAGGAAGACAGGTATGGGTCAAAGCCGTAGCTCATCATGGTTACGGTATCGGTCTTACCCTTAAGTACCGGTAATTTTGCAACCATTGCCTGGGTCTCGGTTAACTGATACTTACCACCATAAGGCATGAACACACTACCTGCACCGATGGAAGCGTCGAACATTTCTACAAGACCCTTCTGGGAACATACGTTAAGGTCATTTAACATGGTTAACCATGCGCCCTTAATATCACCTGCTGCAACCTTTTCCTCTACTGCGGGGATTGCATATTTCTCAAAGTAGTTATCCTCCTTCTCAGGGATATCTACCTTGACAGTGGTCTCCTGATGAGCACCGTTGGTGTCAAGAAACGCACGCTTTAAGTCTACAATCTTCTTGCCTCTCCAGTTCAGAACCAGTCTTGGATCCTCGGTAACGGTAGCTACCGGAACAGCCTCTAAATTCTCCTCGGTAGCGTATGCAAGGAACTGCTCTACATCCTTTGCATCTACTACCACTGCCATTCTTTCCTGAGACTCTGAAATAGCAAGCTCGGTTCCGTCCAGACCTGCGTACTTCTTAGGAACCTTGTCAAGCTCTACGGTAAGACCGTCTGCAAGCTCACCGATTGCTACGGATACACCGCCTGCACCAAAGTCGTTACATTTCTTAATTAATTTACTTACTTCTTCTCTTCTGAAAAGTCTCTGAATCTTACGCTCCGTAGGTGCATTACCCTTCTGAACCTCTGCACCACAGGTCTCAATAGAAGCCTCGGTGTGAACCTTAGAAGAACCGGTAGCACCACCACAACCGTCACGTCCGGTACGTCCACCTAAAAGGATGATGATATCGCCCGGATCAGATGTCTCACGAATAACGTTCTTT
>JAFTXD010000018.1 GCA_017461775.1 Lachnospiraceae bacterium | reverse complement strand
CCTCCCGAATTGCCCTCCAGAACAGCTCCTTATCTGCCTCCTCTTCCTTCCCGCAGGACACCAGGCTAAGGAGGGTAAATGCCTGCTCCTCCACGTCCTGAAATACTACGCCCAAAAGCTTAAAATACTGCTCGATATCATATTCCTGAACGGGTACCCCATTTACCAGAATTTCCCCTTCCTTGGGCTGATAAAAGCCACACAGAAGCTTTACCAGCGTAGTCTTTCCGGCACCGTTATTCCCCACAAGTGCCAGCCTTTCCCCGGGCTTTATATGTAAATTAATATTTTCCAGAATCTTTTCTTCTTCGGAATCATACCAGAATGACACATTCCGAAGCTCTATATCCGGCGCCCCCTTGGCAAAATCCGGTACCTTGCCCTGCCCATGCAAAAAGGAATCTGCAAAATCCAGCATCGTACGCAAATCAGAAACGGACACACTACGGTCCACAATCTCATTGTAGGCTCCTACAAAACCAAAGAGCCAATTAGAAAATTCGCTGATTATACCAAACATCAGAGTAAAGGTCGCCAGGGTAATCTCTCCCCGCACTGCCAGACCAATCAAGATGACGTATGCCAGCACATCCCGCAAAGCAATAAACGCAGAATCAGAGAAAACCGGCAGATAATAATGCTTTTCCACTCTCTTCTGCCATGCCACGCCCTTTTCCACATAGCTTTCCAGCAGATTGCCAAACCAGTTTTCCATGCGGTAGATGCGGGCATCCTTTCCGGCTACAATATTCTTGGATTTGTCCGTCAAATACCAGAACTTCCGATTCAGCTCCGCATCCTCCTCTCTGGTTCGCTTCACAAAATCTCTGGCAAATTTATTGGAATAGATATTGCAGATGAGCATCAGCACCAGCACTATCAGAATGCGGATATCCACAGTCACAATGGCACTTCCGTAAACCACCAGCCCCAGGGCATTAATCAGCACAAAAGGAATCTCCTTATAAATCCTCTCGATACCCGTCCAGTTTCCGTCCGTAGCCGCACTGGCAAGACCAATCAGCTTATGATTTTTATGACTTTCCATATTTTTGTAATCCGTGGTCAGGGACTTCTCTATGGTTTTTTCCACATAACTAAAGGACCTTGTATACATTCCGTAAAATTCCCAGTACTTCTTGGCATTCTCCTCCACGTGGGACAAAATTCCTTTCAAAAGCACCACGCCGCCCACACCGATAAGAAATGCGCGGATACCCAGCTTCTGTTCGATGATATGCACCGCCACTGCCGGTATCACTACTCCCAGTGCAAGTCCTGCAAACTGGCCGAAAACCAGCGCTGTGAGTACCACCCAGGCACGCCACCCCTGGTCTTCATGCATGCCCTTTAGAACAAAGCATATATTGCTCACAAATGAATACTTTGGTTTTTCTTTCTTTTTCATACCTTCTCGCTTTCCGAAAACACAATAATCTACAACAGAATGAGCATGTGTCCTCCACATGCTCATTCTAATACAACACTTTTCTCTTTTGTAAATTAGTTCCCAAAATGCAAAAATTCGTGCATAAAATGCAGTGTGGGTGCATGGGAGGTACAATGGGGCAGATGCTTTGCGAGAGGATGATATGTCTTATGAAGACACGCTCTCGTTCTGTGAAAAACGTAGCGGTACTAGGCTCGAAAAAACCTCGCCAAGTGCCGACGTTTTTCAAAGGTCTACATAAGACATATCACCCCCTCACAAAGCATCTGCCCCATTGTACCTCCCATACACTCTTCAACTACAAAGGTAGCATAACCTCCGTCACGAACACGCCCGGTTCGTTCTGGCGGTTGATGTAGCCGCTGTGTTTTTCCACAATCAGGTTGATACGCTTCAGGCCGTGGCCATGGTTGCCACGTTTGTTACTGATGTAGTCCTTGTCCAGCTTGCGGATGACTTCGTTTGTGGCATTGGCTACGGAAATGTACAGCTGGCTTTGGCGAATGCACATGTAGATGCGCAGGAATTTCCGCTGGCCGGCTTCCATTTTGTCACAGGCTTCGATGGCGTTGTCCACCAGATTCCCCAAAAGAACGCACAAATCAATCTGGGGGATGGTGATTTCCCCCTCCAGCACTGCATCACACTTGACTTCCATCTCATGCTTTTTGGCGATGGAGAGCTTGCTGTTTAAGATGGCATCCACCCCAATGTTCCCGGTCTTGTACTCGAAGTCTATCTGCTCCAAAGCATCCTCCATTTTATCCAGGTAACCGCCGGCCTCTGCAATCTGCTCCGCCTCCAGATGGGCCTTGATGGTCTGCATATGATTGTGGTAATCATGACGCCAGCCACGCATGGTCATGTAAATACCATTCATCTCTTCCATCTGCTCTTTTAAGATTTTGTCCTGATAGGCATAAAAATGCCTGTCCTGCTGCCGCTTTCTAATCATCAGATACCACAGAAATGCCAGTGTAATCACCACCGCGTATCCTGCAAGTATCACCGTCCAAAATTGCTCCATATCTTCTCTTTCTTACACATATCGTTTTATAAATGCCTGGTTAAAATCGTTATAACAGCTCCGGCTTAAGGGAATCACCTGCCCCGTGGAAAGCTTGCACTCTGTTCTGGTAATGCTCTTTACATGCTCCAGATTTACCAGCACAGAGCGGCTGGCAGGCACAAAACGTTCATCCGCAAGCTTCTCCCGGATTCCCTTCATGGTCTCCTTAAAGGTATATTCCTGTTCCCCACATAGGGTTATGTAATGTCCCTGCACCTCCACTGTCACAATGGCAGCTTTGTCCAGCTTGATATATTCTCCCCCGTAGTTAAAGCAAAAATAATCCTCTTTTCTGACGGGCTGGGAATTTTTCTGCCCGCCGTATTCCTCCCGCACAAAATCCAGTGCTTCCGCAAGCTCCTCATCCTTTATGGGCTTAAGCAAATAGCGCACCGCACCCACCTTATACCCATCAAATACTGCATCCTTATCCCCCGTCACAAAGATAATGGGGAGCTGTCTGTCCCGCTGGCGAATCTTTGCCGCCAGCTCCATGCCATCCATTTTCCCCATGCGGATATCCAGAAGGAGACAATCAAAGGGAAGAGCCCTCTCATACTTAAACAGAAGCTCCTCCGCACTTTCAAAGCTTTCCATGCGGACTTCTTCCCCCATTTTTTTACCATAGGCTCCAATATGATTTTTCAAATAATTCAATTGTACTTCTTCATCTTCACAAATGCCGATGTACATTTAATCTCTCCACTTTGTCACAAATTTTAATCTAAAAACGGAAGCTCATCCAAGGTAATAAAATAATCACTATTGTAAATTTCCTTTAAGGACTCCTTGGTATTATGCTCCTCTTTTGTCAAATGATCGGTATGCCATACCATAAAGAAGCTCCATGCAGCCCCTGTTTCTTCCATCTGCTTCTCCGAAGGAATTGTTCCGCACTCATGGAACACTACCGGCATGCCCTCCGGAGCCAGTCTGTCACATTCCTCGTGTAGAGAATCATTTGGTCCCGGAGTATAACTGTCCGCTCCAACCAAGTCCACATAGGAATCTCCCGGATACCAGTCGTCCATGTCATCTCCGTTTCCGGAATATCCATATACCCATATCAAATTGTCCAGCTCCCAGTAATCCGTATAACGGCTATACATCAGCTGCCACAGCTTCACAAAATTATCTGCGCCGCCCTTACTCCACCAGAACCAGCCTCCATCCAGCTCATGAAAAGGCCTCCATAATACAGGCACTCCATCATCCTCCAGCTTCTGCAAATAAGGAACCGCCCTATCCATGCCCTCCAACAACGCATTATAAGTATCAGAACCCGGCACAAATGCTTCTTCCCAATTGATATTATCCTCCAGACTCTCTGTATAACCACTGGCAAAATCCGCCCCGGTATGCCAACAAATCGTAGGAATACCGCCCAGCTCCCACCACTGCTTTGCTCTTTGGATAACTCCGCCAAAATCGTTATTCATAAAATCCAAACCGCGGATAGCCGGCAGTTTTCCGGTGTTTTCTTCAATATAATCCAGCTCATAATCCGGCGACCCCATCCAGGTAGATTCCATCTGCCCGGTCAAACAGACCGTACCATAAGCCTCTTGCAAATACCTGTATACTTCTCTGGCACTTTCTATGGCGTTTTCATTGGATAGCAGCCCCGTATAGGTATGTATAATCTGCTCCGAATTATCTACCTCCGACAGATAGTTCTCCAATTCCACTGCCACTTCTTCCGGAAGGTAGTACAAACCAGCAATTCTTCCTCCATTCCATGCCCCAAGGGCAAAGGAGCTCATATCCGTTGCTGCTTCCGCACCGGTCATACTCAATAAAGCCTCCACAGAATACAGTACTAATCGCTCCTTCTGAGGTTCATCGGAATTAGCGGCAATATCCTCTTGTACGTTACTACTCCCGTTTGCCTTTGCGCTCAGGCCAAGTACTCCCCAGCCACCGTGAGTCACATCATCACAGGCATAAAGGATGGCAATCACATCGGATTCTGTCGCACTGGTAAGCCAGGATATATCTCCGGGATAATAGCCTTCATTGGTTTTCCCGGAAAACAGAAAGGTTCCTTTCTCCAAAATCTTCTGCTGCCCATCCGCCTTTTCCTCATCCGAAAGAACATCTCTCACCGGGGGTGCCTCTGCGGGGATCCATATCTTTTCCGGCTCCTCCGTCTCCACGGACTCCGGAACCGGCGTCACTTCTGGTGCTGCCATCTCCACTGATTGCTCTGGTTCATTGGTAGTTGTGACCAGTATCGATGCACCACTATCCGTCGGAGTATCACCATTTGATTGTCCACAGCCCAGTAAACCAATAGTCAAGATAATGCACAAAAACACTACGGTTCCTCGTTTTCTCATAGTATGCCTCCATTTTCCACACAATTCTCTATTGTAGCAATCTCCACCCATGCCGGATAAAAGCCTGCATTTATGGCAATGTTCCAGGAATGTAGGTTAGACAAACTAGTTCCATAAAAAGGTATCGCTCCTCTCCGAAATGTTTCATTCTTAAGAAGCTGCACCAGCTTTGTCCCCATTCCTTTCCCCCGATATCCTGGAAGCACATCGATTCCAATCTGCCAAAACAGCTGTGTATCCGCAGAGCACCCCGCAAGACCAACAATCTCTTCCCCATCCATGGCAGCTACTGCCAGCATGTCCGGACGCTCCGGCTTAAAGCAGCTACATAGGGCATTGGAAAACTCCGGTTTCCCATATAAAGGTGCAAGCTGACTTTGCTCAAACCACCTTATCTCAAAATCCCTTCTTACCTCCACCACCTGCTGCTTGGGCAAAAACATATGGTGGCTCTGCTGCAGTCTCTTCCCATATTTCTGAAGCTCCGCCTCCAGCTCCATAAGGTGCTCATGCTCAAACAGCCAGAAGCCCGGCTTATCTGCGCACCACACCTTCAGCCAGTCATGCATTCTTTCATCCGCAGTAATCACGACATTCCGGTTCAACGTCACCATGGAAAGAAATTCCTTCTCCGGGGAGTAAATACGTCTGCCGGGAATGTCCCTAGCGATGGTAATGATGTTTTCGGATGCATCGAAATCTGACGGGGTACAGTTGTATTCCAGGGAAAGGAGAGTTTTTAGTTGTGACTTTATTTCTGGTGTTTTATGCATTATTGTTAATATACCTCTTTAATAAATCACGCTCTTTACAGTACATTTCCAAATGAGAGTATACATCCTTTGCTCCTGTGCTACAGTTCTTCATAATCCAGATAAGTTTTTGCTGATGCATCTCTCTATTAAAGTAATCATGGGTTATTTCATTTCTTAACAAGAGCTCACGCAAAAAATCAACCTCTGCCTCTGTCTGTTTAAACTCAAATGTATCATAGCTACTCATACAATAGCGCAGAGATTCCCCACCTTTATATGTTCCCTCTTCTCTTCGAAGAAAAATAATCAAATCTTTAAACACCTGAACAAAATCATTTAGCTTGGCAGTAACAATATCAATGCAATCCAATTGCTCATCCGCATCATATGTCTTTGTATACTTTTCACTCTTCTGCACTATTCTATCAGCACACACTTTCATAAATTCCAGCAGTTCCTGCACTTGCATTATATTTCTCAGCCCCAAATTCGGCTTCTACACTTTTTTGCAACGCTAATAAATCATATAATCTTGCAACCGCTTTTTCTTCAGCTGATGTCTTCATTTTGGCCCCCCTTATTTAGATTCTAGCTTATTCATAGCATAACATTCTTTTCATTATTGTACCATATGTTTTAAAGAATACTAAGCTTAGAATGCATACATCTCATACCGCAAACTATATCCTGTATTACTTTTTCCGCACAAATCTCTCCCCTTCATACACTCGCACCGGATTGCCCCGGACAATCCGGTTGTGCTCTTTCCATGCGGTGTTCAGGTTCTGCGCATGTGCCTCCTTCTCCCATCTCTGCAACTGCTCCTGTATACGCTTGATGGCCTTTTGTTTGTTCATATACTGGCTGCGCTCCTCGGTGCAGACTACCGTAATCCCGGTAGGTACGTGGCGCACCCGTACACCGGACTCCACCTTGTTTACATTCTGGCCCCCATGACCGCCACTGTGCAGGGTTTCTATCACATACTCCTGTGCGCTGGAAACCTTCTTCTCTTCGGGAATAATGCTGAATCCACATACCAGTTCTTTCTGCCATGGTTAGGCCGATAAGGACTCTTACATATCCAGAGCACGCTTCCTTCCAGCGCAGACAAATCTGCGGTGGTGCGAAACTGTACGGAAGTATAACATTCCTTTTTCTGTCCCGGCTTTTCTAAAATTATCTCCAAATCCGGGCATTCATTTTTCAGAGTATTCAGCAGTAAACCAACCGCCAGCTGGCACTCTAACGGTCCTTGTCCCGAACTAAGCTGTACTATCATTTTCATCCCCCTTATCTTCCACCGGCCTTGAAATTGTAGACCGGGCGAATAATCTTTTCAATTTTTACAGTATCTTTCACAGCCTCCGCAATTTCATCGATACCTCGGTAAGCCATAGGCGACTCATCCAGCGTATCCTTCCCGATGCAGCTGCAATAAATGCCCTCCATAGCCTTCTTAAACCCGGAAACCGTGTACTCGCCTGCCACATCGCTACGCTTCATAATTCTACCGGAGCCGTGAGGTGCGGACTGGTTCCACACCTTATTTCCCAGACCTTTCCCAAGAATAATACCATCCCTCATATTGATAGGAATAATGACTTCCTGATTTTCTTTGGCAGAAATCGCTCCTTTTCGCAGCATCAGAGCGCCGTCCTCCTCTGCGATGTAATTATGGATGCAGCTTATATAATCCTGCACCTTCCACTTCATGCTCTTTGCCAGCTGATGTAAGATAATCTCCCGGTTTAGCGCTGCATAATCCTGTACAACTAAAAGGTCGTGGATATATGCCTCCTTCAGTTCCCCCTCCAGCCAGGTCAGCTCGTAGGGAACCTGTAGCCCTCTGGCCTTCAATTCTCTCTGCCCCTCCTTCAGATAATAGTCCGTCACCTCTACGCCCAGATGACGGCTGCCGCTGTGAACCGTTATGTATAGCTTTCCTTCCTGATCCACGTCTCCCTCCAGAAAGTGATTTCCGCCTCCTAGAGTTCCCAAACTCAGCAGCGCATTCCGGCTGCCAATATGTTTTGCACAAAGAAGCCGGGAAAAGTCAAATTCCTCACTGAAATGATGGGCCGTTTTCCGAATACTGCTGCCGGAAGGAATCTCCTCCCGAATCACCTTATCCAGCTTCTGAAATTCGATTCTCTTCTCCTTAATCTGCATGGTGGACATGCCACATCCGATATCAACACCTATCAGATTCGGAAGTACTCTTTCTCCCACCGTCATGGTAAGCCCCACCGGTCCTACCTTCCCGGGATGCACATCCGGCATAACACAAATCTTAGAGTCCTTCGCTGTCTCGTTATCGCAAATCATCTGAATCTGCGCAATGGCGTAATCTTCTACATTATCCGTGAATATTTTCGCTGTGCTGTATGCACCTGTTACTGTTTTCATTTTTCTTTCCTTTCCTATTTCGCCGCAGTCTTTTCCCCAAAAAAGGGCATAAAAAGACCCCTGCATAGAACAGAGGTCTCATTTCACACTTATATGACTGCAAGCATTACAAATGCATGTCCCTATTATTCACACATAAATAAGGACAATCTGTTCTTTACTACGTTTGTTATGAAATTGGTTTCGTTTTTACTCTGCTGCATGATTGTCCTCCTTTCGCGAAAAAGTTGTTGGTTGCTTGATATAGTGATAGCATAGATTTGCTGATTTGGCAAGGCTTTTTTCGTAGTACAGAAAAGCTCAGTAGATTTCTCTACTGAGCCTCAAAGCAGGGATACAAGGATTCGAACCTTGAAATGACGGAGTCAGAGTCCGTTGCCTTACCGTTTGGCGATATCCCTATGTATGTGTCGCATTCATCAGCGACTTGATTATAATACCAAAGTCACGGATGAATGTCAACACCTTTTTTGTAAATTTTTCAAATTATTTTAAAACTTCCGACGCAACTATGCCCCAAAACTTATACCTCGAAGAGAAGGTCCGCATAGGTTGGCATAGGCCATGCCTTCTTCTCCACCAGATTCTCCAGCTCATCAATAGGTCTGCGGAGGTTATCCATGGAATTTCTTACTGCATCCTTATAGTAGAACGCCAGCTCCTTGTTGCCCGGGATACGGGTGGTGATTTCCATTGCCTTTTCCAGATTCTTGAGAGCGTACTTTGCCTCCGCCAGCTTCGCAGTAATCTCGTTCAGGGTCTCTGCTGCCACAGAAGCATCTGCGCCTGCCTCGCGAAGAGCGATGACGGTATCTGCCAGCTGCTTGGTATACTTCATAACTGCCGGAAGGATCTGCTTCTTGGCCATATCAATCATAACCTTCGCTTCGATATTGATGGTCTTGGAATAGGTCTCATACAGAATCTCTGCACGGGAATCCAGCTCCACCTTGGTGAAGATATGGAACTTGGTAAAGAGCTTCTCTGCCTTCTCTGTGGTAAGTGCACCAATAGCCTCTACCATGGATTTATGATTAGGCAGGCCGCGTCTTTCCGCTTCCTTCACCCATGCCTCGGAGTAACCGTCACCGTTAAAGATGATTCTCTGATGCTTGGTGAAATATTCTTTAATCAAATCATGTACTGCCATCTCAAAGTCTTCCGCCTTCTCAAGTACATCTGCAGCCTCGCAGAAGGCCTCTGCCACGATGGTATTTAAAATAGTGTTAGGAAGACCTACAGAATCGGAAGAACCTACACTACGGAACTCAAACTTATTACCGGTGAAGGCAAAGGGTGAGGTTCTGTTACGGTCGGTAGCGTCCTTCTCAAAATCAGGAAGAGTGGAAACACCGGTCTCTAACTTTCCGCCTTCGATTAAGTGGGCTGCTTCGCCGGTTTCTACCAGCTGCTTTACCACGTCCTCCAACTGTTCACCAAGGAATATGGAGATAATGGCCGGTGGTGCCTCTGCCGCACCCAGTCTGTGGTCGTTACCTACATTGGCCGCACTCTGGCGAAGTAAATCTGCGTGGGTATCCACTGCCTTGATTACACATGCCAGCACCAAAAGGAACTGGATATTCTCATTGGGGGTATCGCCCGGATCTAACAGGTTGATACCGTTATCGGTGGTGATGGACCAGTTATCATGCTTACCGGAACCATTTACGCCGGCAAAAGGCTTCTCATGAAGGAGACAGGATAAGCCGTGACGGTTTGCCACCTTTTTCATGGTCTCCATAATAATCTGATTATGGTCTACGGCAATATTTGCGGTTTCATAAATGGGTGCCAGCTCGTGCTGTGCAGGAGCCGCCTCGTTGTGCTGGGTCTTAGCGGTCACGCCAAGCTTCCACAGCTCCACATTCAAATCCTTCATGTATGCACCGATTCGCTCACGGATGGTACCAAAATAGTGGTCATCCATTTCCTGTCCCTTAGGACCCGGTGCGCCAAACAGGGTACGGCCTCCAAAAATCAAATCCTCACGCTGTAAATATTTTTCCCTATCTACAATAAAATATTCCTGCTCAATACCAACGCTGGGAACTACCTTCTTTGCGGAGGTATTGCCGAATAAACGAATAATACGAAGAGCCTGCTCACCCACTGCCTCCATGGAACGAAGGAGGGGAGTCTTGGTGTCTAAGGCTTCTCCCTTATAAGAACAGAACGCGGTAGGAATGCAAAGAATCACGCCGGTTGCATCCTCTTTCAAAAATGCCGGGGAAGTAATGTCCCAAGCAGTATATCCTCTTGCCTCAAAGGTTGCACGAAGACCGCCGGAAGGGAAGGAAGAAGCATCGGGTTCACCCTTGATTAACTCCTTGCCGGAAAATTCCATCAGCATACGTCCCTCTGTGTCCGGATGGGTTACGAAGGAATCGTGCTTCTCGGCAGTAATACCGGTAAGGGGCTGGAACCAATGTGTATAATGGGTGGCACCATTCTCTACCGCCCAGTCCTTCATTGCTTTTGCAACGATATCTGCGGTGGCAAGAGATAACTCACCGCCGTTTTCCATAACATTTCTTACTTCTTTGAAAACACCCTTGGGAAGGCGCTCTTTCATTTTTCCCACGGTAAAAGCTTTGCTGCCAAAGATTTCTTCCACGTTCATAATTTCACTCATTATTTATGTCTCCTCTATCAAATGCCGCTTCGCGTCGCTTGATTTTCTTGTTCCGCACTTTCCACTCGCAAACCCGCACTCCGTGCTCTATTGTCTGCTTCGCAAACAGTTTGCTTTGTGTCGCGTTGAAAATCAAATGCCGCTTCGCGTCGCTTGATTTTCTTATCGCGCACATTTTACCACAAAAACATATGCTTATCAATTAATACTTTTCACACGAAGCAAATCGTATCTATCCGGTTTCTGGGACAATTGTAACCAAATGGTCTGCTTGGAATGGGGGCAGCTCTCCACTGGGGCAAAATCCTCACTAAACATTGCTTCCACCATAACTACCGTATTTTCCCCACTTGGACGCATGATTTCGATGGTGTCACCCACGCTGAATTTGTTTCGCTGCTCGATACGGACCATGCCATCCTCGCGAACCTCCTCGCAGATTCCCAGATAAGTATATTCATTCACATAAGTATTAGAATCATAAATCTGGGTATTTTCATCCGGTTTCCCAAAGTAGAAACCGGTGGTAAACTGGCGATAGGTACACTTAGATATCTCTTCCTGATACCAGGACATATTCTGGCGATACTTCTCTTCAGATGCAAAGAAATCATCAATCGCCTTGCGGTAGGTACGGGCCACGGTAGCCACATAAAGAGCGGTCTTCATACGGCCTTCAATTTTTAGGCTGTCGATTCCTGCCTTAACCACCTCGGGAATATATTCAATCATACATAAATCCTTGGAATTAAAGATGTATGTGCCTCTTTCGTTTTCATAAACCGGCAGATATTCGCCCGGACGTTTCTCCTCCACTACGGCGTATTTCCAGCGGCATGGATGAGTACAGGCACCCTGATTGGCATCTCTTCCGGTAAAGTAGCTGCTGAGGAGACATCTTCCGGAATAAGAGATACACATAGCGCCGTGAATAAAGCTTTCAATCTCCATATCCTCCGGAATCTGGCTACGAATCTGGGTAATCTCCGCCAGAGAAAGCTCTCTTGCAGATACTACACGCTTTGCTCCCAGATTCCACCAGAACAGATAGGTCTGATAGTTGGTATTGTTAGCCTGGGTAGAAATATGAATCTCCACCTCCGGCCACACCTGCTTTGCAATGGTAAACATACCCGGATCGGAAATAATCAGGGCATCGGGCTGCTGTGGCTTCATATCCCGCAGCTGTGCAAAATACTCTGCGGCCCCCTCCAAATCCGAATTGTGAGCCAGAATATTGGCTGTCACATACACCTTAACTCCATGCTCATGGGCAAAGACAATGCCCTCCGCCATATCTTCCATGGAAAAGTTTTTCGCTTTTGCGCGAAGTCCAAAGGCTTCGCCTCCGATATATACCGCATCCGCACCAAAGATAACTGCGGTCTTTAACACTTCCAGGCTGCTTGCCGGGATTAACAACTCCGGTTTTTCTCTTCTCATGCGTTACCCTCTTTCTTTTTTACACTAAGCGTAATACCATCTCCCACCGGCAAAATACAGGTTTCCAGCAGTGGATGATGGGTCAGTTCATACAGATACTCTCTCATTCTGGCATGGATGGTCCGGTTTCTTCGGGTGACGGCAAAGCGGGATTCTATCACGTCTCCGTCCTGCAGTACATTATCCGAAATAAGCAGTCCGCCCTCCTTTAAAAGCCGCAGAATATCCGGCATGAAGTGGATATACTGCCCCTTGGCGGCATCCATAAATATCAAATCATAGCTTCCGGAAAGCTCCTTTAATATCTCCGCAGCGTCCCCCTCCAGCAGGGTGATTACCTGCTCCTTACCCGCCTTCTTAAAATTCTCTCTGGCGATGGGGATTCTGGGCTCGTACTTCTCTATGGTAGTAATTTCACAGCCCTCCGGTGCGTATTCACTCATCAAAAGCGCAGAAAAACCGATGGCAGTTCCCACCTCCAGAATCTTCATAGGCTTTTGCATGGTCAGCAAAAACCGCAAAAAGCTCTGCATACTCTTGCGGATAATCGGGACATCGGTTTCTAATGCAAATTTTTCAATTTCATCCAAAAAAGGGGTGTTGCCTTTATCAAAGGAATTAATAAAGGCAACCATTCTCTCATCTATTATCATTCGCTTACTTCTTTCTGTTCTTCTTCTACCGGCTCTATGGTCATAGCTTCCAACATCTCGTCCACTGTCATGGCAGTAGAAAGCTCAAAGGTTCCGGAAAGCAGATCCTCCTTAAACTCCGAAAGATAGTACTGTAAAATAAAGAGATTGGCATCACGAATAAGCCCTTTTTGCTCAAACAGGGTTCCCATCTCCTTCGCGGACATCTCCTCCGGAATAGTGACTGACACCAGTCTACCATTACCCGAGGACATGGGAGGCTCCTCAAAAATACGATAGCCGTAATCGTAGGCCATATACGCCCCACGCCAGATAAACATAATCACCGCAGCATACACCACTACCTTCAGCACGGTGGACACTACTACTAAAATCAGCTTCTTAAAATCCATATACTCCTCCCGGCGTCTGCCCTTATTCGAAGTGTAACGCCTCTAGAATCAAGCTGTTATTATACTGCATCATTCGGCAAAAAGCCAGCTCTGCAGCTAAAAAATCTTCTACAAGAGGATTTTGTCTAAATTCTGCGTACTTCAGTTCAAAATCTTCAATCGTATCGAAGGTGGTACTTTCGCTGTTCTGCATAATAAAATTGTTCCTGCGAAATTCATTTACCTGCTCCAGCAACCCGGGAACCTCCTTCACAGCGGTAAGGGTTCTCATGTAATTCTGATACTCCTTACTCTGCTTTAACGCTCCCACATATGCTTCTATTGCATTTATGGACTGATCCATAATCTTAAACCTCCATGATGATTGGTAAAATCATCGGTCTGCGTTTTGTCTTTTTCCATACGAAATCGCTTAAGGATTCCTTTGTAGTGGACTTAAGTTTGCCCCAGTCACTGATACCTCTGTCAATCAGAGCACTGACTGCGCTGTCCACCACTTCTCTGGCTTCTTCCATCAGCTCATCAGACTCTCTGACATATACAAATCCACGGGATACAATGTCCGGACCTGCTGCCAGCTGACCGGTATATTTATCCAGTGACATTACCACGATTAAGATACCATCCTCCGCCAGGTGCTGTCTGTCACGAAGCACCACATTGCCTACGTCACCTACTCCCAGACCGTCAACTAAGATGCCGCCAACCTGTACCTTACCGGTGACCTTGGCTTCCTGAGCATCCATCTCCAGTACATCACCGGAGGAAAGGATGAAGATATTGTCCTTGTCAATACCAAGGGACTGGGCAATCTTTGCCTGCGCCTTCAAATGCTTGTACTCACCATGCACCGGAATGGAATACTTAGGCTTCACCAGGGAATATATCAGCTTGATTTCTTCCTGGCAGGCATGTCCTGATACGTGAGTATCCTGGAACACTACATCTGCTCCCTTACGAAGCAGCTCGTTAATCACTCTGGTAACCGCCTTTTCATTGCCCGGGATAGGGCTGGAAGAAAAGATAACCGTATCCCCGGGGCCGATGGTAATTTTACGATGCATATTGCTTGCCATACGGCTGAGGGCCGCCATACTTTCGCCCTGACTGCCGGTGGTAATGATTACCTGCTGCTGGGGCGGATAATTTTTCAGCTTATCCAGCTCAACCAGAGTATTGTCCGGGATGCTGATGCAGCCCAGGTTCTGGGCAGTTTCAATAATATTTACCATACTGCGGCCTTCTACCACTACCTTACGGCCAAACTTATAAGCAGTATTAATAATCTGCTGCACACGATCCACGTTAGATGCGAAGGTGGCAACAAAGATTCTGTCATTCTTATGATCCTCAAATAAGGTATCGAAGGTCTTACCCACTGTGCGCTCCGATGCGGTAAAGCCGGGACGCTCCGCATTGGTAGAATCGCACATCAGGGCGAGCACCCCCTTCTTACCAAGCTCTGCAAAACGCTGCAAGTCAATGGCATCACCGAACACCGGGGTGTAATCCACCTTAAAGTCGCCGGTATGTACCACACAGCCTGCCGGAGAATAAATCGCCAGCGCCGCAGCGTCTACAATACTGTGATTGGTCTTAATAAATTCGATTCTAAAGTCTCCCAGATTGATGGACTGACCGAACTTTACCACCTTTCTCTTGGTACCCTTCATCAGCTCATGCTCTTTCAGCTTATTTTCAATAATACCCATGGTCAATCTGGTGGCATAAATGGGTACATTTAATTCCTTTAACACATAAGGCAGGGCTCCGATATGATCCTCATGACCGTGAGTAATCATAAAACCCTTCACTTTATTAAAATTATCCTTCAAATAAGAAATATCCGGGATTACCAAGTCAATTCCCAACATATCGTCTGCCGGAAAAGCCAGACCGCAATCCACCACAATAATACTGTCTTCGTACTCGAAGGCAGTAATGTTCATACCAATCTGCTCCAAGCCTCCCAGAGGGATGATTTTCAGCTTGGAAACATTCTCCATATTCTCTTTTTTCTTCAACTCTTACCTCCTAAATAATTCAGGTGTAGCAGAAAAAAGTATGGTAAATCTGTGCGTTCGCGAACTATTCCTCGTCGGATACGAACGTCACGTCATCAAGCATACTTTCAAAAACACCTGCTACTGCTTCTAATTCTTTATCATCAGAAACGATTGTGAATACACTTTCACTCTCGCCGTCCTTCGAAATGTCCTTTAAGATGAGGGCTTCCCCGTCACCTTCCTCAAAATCCGTTACTAAGATATAATTATATCCACCGATTCTGGTCTGTTCTAACACAAAAAATTCAACCGGTTCTTCTCCCTCCGGATTAAATGTAACTTTCTCTAATTTCGCCATAATACTCTACCTTTCCATCGCCCGCTTGTCCAAAAAGCCCTGTAAAATCAGCGTCGCAGCAATCATATCCACGTAATCCTTGCGGTTTTCCCGACGGATTCCCGCTTCCATAATAGCCTTGTCCGCAGCTACCGTGGTCAGTCTCTCGTCCCACATGTGCACCGGCAGTCCCGTTCTTCTCTCCAGCTTCTCCTTGAATTCCATGGTAAGAGAGACTCTCTCCCCCTCCGTGTCATTCATATTCTTGGGCAGGCCCAGCACAATTTCCTCTACCTGGTTCTCTACGATGATTTCTTCAATTCTGGCAAGGGTCTGGCGAAGCTTATTCTCCTCCTTGCGGCGGATAATCTCCAGCCCCTGGGCGGTAATTAAAAGCGGGTCACTAAGGGCCACTCCCACTGTCTTTGAACCGAAATCCAATCCCATGATTCTCATATGCGCCTAACATCCTTACTTAAAATTGTTCTTGATATACGCTGTAAGTAATTCTTCTACCAGTTCATCACGCTCCACCTTCATAATAAGGCTTCTCGCCCCCTTATGGCTGGTGATATAGGTAGGGTCTCCGCTCATAATATAGCCTACAATCTGATTGACCGGATTGTAGCCTTTTTCCGTCAAAGCCTCGTAAACAGTGGAAAGTACTACCTTCACTCCTGTCTCCGGCTCTGCTTGTACCTTAAAATATTGTGTATTACCCAAATCCTGCATCCGGCTGTTCCTCTCTCCGTATCCAAAAATATCGCCTATTGTATTATATGATACCCTATTTATCAGTAAATTTCAATGCCACAAGTATTTCCTCGGACAAAAATCCCTGCACCTGTACCGTGGTCAGGGTATTTGCCAGATTTTCCTCCGTTTTCAGCGCCACCTTCACATAATCCCTAGTGTGTCCCACCTGATAGGTCACTCCATCAATTACCTTGGCTTCCTCAAACAGGACCTCTGCTTCCTTACCGATATAATATTCCCGGTATTCCCCGGACTGCCTCTTCTCCATCTCCAGCAACACATTGCTTCGCTTGGTCTTTATCTGGTCAGGTACCTGTTCGGGCATATCCGCTGCTCTGGTTCCCTGCCGCTTGGAGTATTTAAACACATGCATTTCGTAGAACCGGATTTCCTCCAGATAGTCTACGGTTTTGGCAAATTCCTCCTCGGACTCCTGTGGGAAGCCCACAATGACATCCGTGGTAATGGCCGGTCTCTCAAAGGCATCCCTGAGATTTTTCACACTGCGTAAGTATTCCTCAGTGGTGTAGTGTCTATTCATTCTTTTCAAGGTTTCATCACAACCACTTTGCAAAGAAAGGTGGAAATGGGGACATACCTTAGGTAGTGCGGATAATCTCCTGCAAAACTCTTCCGTCACGATTCTGGGCTCAAAGGAGCCGATACGAATGCGGGAAAGTCCCGGTATCTCATGAATCAATTCTATCAAATCAATCAGCTTGGAACGGCCGGAGTAATCGTGACGTCCTTCACTCTTTAGCGCCTCTACACTTTTGCCTTCCCTCCATGCATCCTCTTCAAAATCAATGCCATAGGAGCTGATGTGGATACCGGTAAGTACGATCTCCTGATAGCCCGCCGCTACAATGCCACGCACCTCACTTAGTACATCCTCTGCCTTCCGGCTACGCACCCGGCCTCTGGCATAGGGAATGATACAATAGCTGCAAAACTGGTTACAGCCATCCTGAATCTTAATGTACGCACGGGTATGCTCCGTGGTCTTCTTCAAGGTCATCTCCTCATACTCGTAGGTATTGTTTAAATCCAGCACCGTGGTATCATGAAGGGTCTTGTCCACCTTTTCTCCGGATAAAAGTCCCCTCTCTTTAAGATATGCTTCAATAATCTGAACAATTTCACCTTTTTTATTATTTCCGATGGCAAGGTCGATACAGTCATCCATTTCAATAGCATCCTTACCGGACTGTACGTAGCAACCAATAGCCACCACCACCGCTTCGGGATTCTGTTTTTTGGCACGATGTAACATCTGCCTGCTCTTTCGGTCCGCAATATTTGTTACGGTGCAGGTATTTACCACATATATATCCGCTTTTTCATCAAAAGGTACAACAGTATAACCATTTTCCTGTAATTTTTGTGCAACAACATCTATTTCATAGGAATTCACCTTACAACCCAGGTTATGTAATGCTACATTTTTCATATTTTTCCCCGCTTTTTTTGTATTGTTTTATTCTTGACATTTATTTATCAAGACATTAATATGTACTCAGAAGGTATGACAAACATTAAGGAGGTAGTTCCAAATGAAAACAGTTCAGATTTCTTTAAACTCAATTGACAAGGTAAAATCATTCGTTAACGATATTACCAGATTTGATTATGACTTCGATTTAGTATCAGGCAGATACGTAATCGATGCTAAGTCCATCATGGGTATCTTCAGCTTAGACCTTTCTAAGCCTATCGATTTAAATATCCATGCAGAAGAGAATATCGATGAAGTGTTAGCTATTTTAGCACCATACACCATCTAATTCAAATCAAAGATTTTGAAAGGCGTTGCCAAAAGGCAGCGCCTTTTCTTTTTAACCTACAATAATAAGTTCGTCAGTGTCCAGTGCAGTCTGCACCAGTTCGTCAATTTTTTCCTCCAGATATCTTTCGTGCTTACGGATGACACTTACATTCGGCTTGGTCACCGGATGCTTTGCCACGAAGATGGTACAGCAATCCTCAAAAGGCTGAATAGATGTCTCATAGGTACCGATTTTCTCAGATACTTCTACGATTTCCTGCTTATCAAAGCCAATCAGCGGACGATATACCGGAAGCTCACACACCTCATTGGTAGCCACTAAGGAATGCATGGTCTGGGATGCCACCTGACCAATACTCTCGCCGGTAATAAGGCCCAGGCAATCGGTCTTTTTCGCAATTTCCTCTGCAATACGCATCATATAACGGCGCATGATAATGGTCAGTTCCTCATGAGGGCATTTCTCATAAATATAAAGCTGAATGTCCGTAAAATTAATCACATGCAGATAGATAGGACCGGTATATTTTGCAACCTGCTTTGCCAGATCCACTACCTTCTGCTTCGCACGATCGCTGGTATATGGCGGTGCATGGAAGTATACCGCATCAATCTTCACACCACGCTTTGCAATCATATAACCTGCTACCGGAGAATCGATACCGCCGGATAAAAGCAGCATGGCCTTTCCGCCGGTTCCCACGGGCATTCCGCCCGGTCCGGGGATAATCTGGGAATAGATATAAATCTTTTCGCGAATCTCAATATTCAGCATGATGTCCGGATTGTGTACATCCACGGAAAGCTCCGGAAATGCATCCAACAGCACCGCACCCATATCCATGTTGATTTCCATGGACTCCTTGGGATAATTCTTGCGGGCACGTCTTGCATGCACCTTGAAGGTCTTATTCTTATCCGGATATGCCTCATCCATATACTTAACAACGGTCTCACAAAGCTTCTCAAAGCCCTCATCCTCGGTCACAATTACCGGGCAGATTCCGGTGATACCGAATACCGTCTTTAAGTGCTCCACCACCTCATCAAAATCAAATTCGCTTTCCGCATCGATGAAGATACGTCCTGCAGTCTTGTGAATGTGGAACTTACCCTCACACTTCTTCAGCGCATATTTAATCTGCTGGCAGAGAGCGTCTTCAAAAATATATCTGTTCTTTCCTTTAATGCCGATTTCGGCATATTTTATCAAAAAAGATGTGTACATAAATTTCCTTTCTTCCCTATCTTCGGGTGTACTTGCGTAGACTGTTTAACAAATCGTACAGGGTTTTCAGTGTATATTCTACCTCTTCCAAGGTAGTGAAAACGGAAAAACTGAAGCGAATGGTGGAATCCCAATACTCCTTCTGTAATCCGATTGCTTTCAGAGTTTCGGAGGTCTGTGGCTTATTGGATGCACAGGCACTGCCGGCAGAAATATAAATCCCCTTGTCCTCCAGGGCATGAAGCACTACTTCACTACGCACACCGGCCATGGATACACTTACCACATGGGGTGCGCTGCCACGGATATCCCCCTCCTCAGGAAGAAGCCCGTTCACCTGGGTACCCTCTATTTTCTGCACATTGTTTACAAAATATTCCTTGATGGTATAAAGCCTTTCAATATCCGCATCAAAAGCCTCATACATCATCTCCGCCGCCTTGGCAAGACCTGCAATGCCCGGTACATTCTCCGTGCCGGAACGCATATTTTTCTGCTGGCCTCCGCCATAGGTAATGGGGTTCATCTTCACCTTATCCGCCACATACAAAAAGCCTACGCCCTTAGGACCGTGGATTTTGTGACCACTGACACTCATCAGGTCGATGCCCATGCGTTTTGGGAAAATTTTATACTTACCGAAGGCCTGCACTGCATCCACATGGAACAGTGTGTAGGGATTCATTCTCTTGATTAATGCCCCCGCCTCTGCAATGGGCTGCACGGAACCGATTTCATTATTTACATACATGATAGACACCAGTATGGTATCCTTCCGCATAGCTTCCTTTAACTCCCCCAGAGAAATCCTGCCCGATTTATCCACGCCCAGATAAGTCACCTCAAAGCCCTGAGCCTCCAGATACTTACAAGTCTGCAGAATGGCCGGATGCTCTATTTTCGTGGTAATAATGTGTTTACCACGTCTCATATTTGCCATGGCACAACCAATTAACGCGGTATTGTCGCTCTCGGTACCGCCGGAGGTAAAAAGAATTTCCTTCTCATTTACCTTCAAAAGTCTGGCCAGTGTTTCCTTTGCATATCGTATATAGTGTTCCGCTTCCACACCCTTCCTGTGCATGCTGGAAGGATTTCCGTATTCCTCACACATAATGCGCGTCATCAGCTGAGCCACCTCCGGATACACCCGGGTGGTCGCGGAATTGTCCAAATACGCTTCCATATATTTACGCCTCACTTCTTATCTCTATATTATCTATTCTATGCGAATCGACTTTTTTCGTGCATATCCTTCAGAACCGTGCAAATTTATGAAAAAGGGCTGTCACGCTTGCTTGTAAAAGCCCTTTTTTATATCTCCAGCAGATACATCAGCCAAGACATAATGGTAAAGCCGGCTGTCTCCGTACGCAGAATGCGCTTTCCCAGCGTAATGGGCATCACACCCATATCCAGTGCCTGCTGCACTTCCGCCTCTTCAAAGCCACCCTCCGGGCCAATAAACACGGCAATGCGCTGCCCCGACTTTGCCGCTTGCAAAATCTCCCTAGTTTTGTTTATATCCTCTGCATGCTCATAGGGAATCAGCTTTATATCAAAGTCCTGTACATAGGAAAGAGCCTGCTTAAAGGTCATCACATTTCCTATCTGAGGAATGATACCCCGTTTACTCTGCTTGGCTGCGGCCTCTGCAATGCCCTGCCAGCGGGTGATTTTTGCGCCGGCTTTTTTATCATCCAGCTTCACCACACAGCGTTTGGTTGCCATGGGAACAATGGAATGGACACCCAGCTCCACATTTTTCTGGATAATCAGCTCCATTTTATCTGCCTTAGGAAGTCCCTGGAAAATCACTACCTGGGCCGGCAGCTCGCTGCCATCCTCCACAACCTCTAAAAGGTTAAGTACCACGCTGCTTTCATCCATGCCGGTAATGGCGCAGTGGTATTCCTTGCCGTCCACACCGTTACACACCGCTACTTGTTCTCCCATTTTCATGCGAAGCACATTTTTGATATGGTTTACATCACTGCCGGTAATCACCACGGTCTTTGTATCTATATTGATTTGGTTTGGTTCTACAAAGAATTGAAACATTATACATCCTCAATTAATTCTTACGTGCCGTTACAGAAACCCATTCTCCCTGATAGGTTACCTCCAGCACCTCCAGACCGGCTGCCTTCACTGCATCTACCACGGTCTGCTCCTTGTCATCGATAATACCGGAAGTAATGTAGATAGCCCCCTTCTTCATCTGGTTCACAATCACCGGGGTAAGAGGCACCAGCACATCTGCCAGAATATTAGCTACGACAATATCGTACTTCTCATAGCCCACCCGGTCCTGAATCTCTTTATCACTGATGATGTTACCAATCATCATTTCAAAATCTTTTACATCGATGTTATTGTTCTTGCAGTTATCTGCCACAGCCTCCACTGCACAAGGGTCCAAATCGGTACCTACGCAGTGCTTTGCTCCAAACATCAGGGACAGAATCGCCAAGATACCGCTACCGGTTCCCACATCCAAAAGCACGGTCTCCGGGGTAATGTACTTACGAAGCTGGCGAATACAAAGCTGGGTGGTCTCATGCATACCCGTACCAAAGGCAGTGCCCGGGTCAATATGAAGCACCATTTTCTCGCTATCCTCGGGCTTAATATCCTCCCAGGAAGGAATGACAAGAATGTCATCTATATAAAACTGGTGGAAATACTGCTTCCAGTTGTTAATCCAGTCAATATCCTCGGTCTCATCCACGGTAATGGTACCTTCCCCGATATCCATCCAGTCCCGGATGTCATTTAACTCATTCTCCACAGCCTCCACAATGGCATCCACTTCCATGGGCTCGCCATTCACTTCCAGGCTGCCATCCTCCTTCTGCTCCACGAAGAAGCTAAGGTATGCCACTCCATCATCCTCCGGAACATCGGGCAGAATATCTACAAACATCTGCTCCTTTTCCATGGCAGTGAGGGGAATCTTGTCCTCAATCTGCGCTCCTTCAAAACCAATATCGTACAGGGAGCTGATAATAATATCCTCTGCTTCGGTGGTTGTTTTAATTCTGAATTTTGTCCATTTCATTGTCGTATCCTCTCCGGCACTTCAAGGCTCATTTCTCATTTTTTCGCATAATACAGCTAGTTTACATAGTCGCTTATATCATAACGCAAAACCATGAGCTTTGGCAACTATCGTTTTGCATAAAATATAGGGGTCCAGAAAGAAAATGTGATGGTATGTGCCTGGGCTGTGGATATGGTGCTGTGGGATATGCCTTGGTTTTGTATGCGGACTACAATATTTAAGATTTTCTAAGATTGCTGTATAAAGATTGAGACATGCGACGCGTCGGCAGCAATGTGCATCCGTGCACAGTGCTGCCTAATCCGAGCGTCCATGCTCGGATTACGCTGTGTATGAAGCAGCAATCTAAGAAAAACTAAAATATTTCCATACGCATACAAAACCAAGACATATCCCACAGCACCATATCCACAGCCCAGGCACATACCATCACATTTTCTGCATTCAAAAAGCCCCAACATTACTGTCAGAGCTTTTGTGCATAAACTATACTAACAATTCAAAAATATCCGCGTCATCCTCGATACAGCTTAAGTAGATTTCTTCAAAGGATTCGGTCATGTAGTGGTCGGAATCCATGAAGACATCCTGTTTTAAGTAGAAGATAACTTTGTTGATAAAGGTTTCCTTCTGGCACAGGTCCGCTTCAGATACAAAGAAGGGTCCCAGCTTTTTGTTTTCCGGGATTCTGGCAAGATGGGCATTTTCGGGAGTGCGTCTTGCTTTATTCTGTTGCTCAATAAGGCGGTTCACCAGTCTTGCAAAGGTGGGCCAGTCTCTGGAGAGCTTGCCCTCGTAGTAGAGCTGGTCTGCGTAATCCTCCAGAGGTGTTCCGCGGAAAATAGCAGTCAGCGGCTTTCTTCCGGCAAAGGTTTCGTAGGAGTGTGCCCATTCCTCCGGGAGGTTATCGAAGTTGATACGCACATATTCCAGGGCAAAACGCCGTTTAAAGGCACTATCTAAAACAAATATATTTTCATCCGCCGTATTCATGGTAGCTATGATGTTAAAGTTGGGCGGAAGCCAGATTTTTCCTTCCACAAAAATATTCTTTAAACCCGGGTCACGGAAGAAGTAATTGATGATATCAATATTTGTAATGGCATACTCACTTCGGCCGCCCTCCTGGCGGTCTAAGAGCTGGAACAAATCGCCGAAGATTGCCGGAGCATTTCCGCGGTTAATTTCTTCAATCACCAGGTAATAAGTCTCCTTGGGATTTAAGAAAGCCTCCTTCAAAAGCACGGTAAATGGCCCTGCTGCAAACTGGTAATCCAGTGGTCTGTCCGCTGTCATCAATGGGCGGATACTTCCCACAAAATCTTCATATCGATAGGTAGGATGGAAAATCACCCGCTTACTATGAGCATCCCTCTGCATTTTGTCCGGGTAGATTTTCTGTATCATTTTATTCACAGCGTAGGATTTTCCGGTGCCGGGCGCACCATAATAGATACGCTGGATGGGCACCATGGCTACCTCCTCGTAGCGGAATTCCTCTCCACGGTATTCGTTATAGATGTCCTGACTGAACTTCGTCTTCTGATAAAAGGGCGCTGCAATATCCGGCGCTGCCTCTCTACCCGCATAACGCAGAAACGCCTGATACAGCTGCATCGCCACTAAAAGGGTACCATTGCCGGATTCCCTGTTTACCCGTTCAAAGTCATGACTGTGAATCAGCTTTTCATAGGTGGCATCATATTCCATCGGGTCTTCAATATAAAATAGATTCCCAGCAATAAATGGCTCAATCCGTGAACACGCCGTCCTAAGTGCATGGGAATACGCGATAATAGCATTGTCCGTATAACGCCGCATTCCCGCCTCATTAAACTGCTGCTTTAACCAATCACGAAACCTCTTTTCTACCTCCGCACAGGAATTGCCCATGGAAATCCCCTCCTTACCCCTTTTCTTTAGTATGCTACATTTGGAATGGTTTGACAATACAAAGTATGCGGAAATCTGTGGGCAGGTCCGGAGGCCGGGGACTGCCCACAGATTTCCTCCACAAAAAAGAAGCCGCCCTATAAAAGACAGCTTCTCGACAGGAAATTACTTCCAGAATTTCTTTTTCTTTTCTTTTTCCTTAGGCTCATCGCCCTCTTTATTATCCTTGGTGATATTCTTTGCGGCATTTAAACTATCTCCGGTCTCTGCATCGAATTTCTTCAGTAAATCCTTTGCTTCGTGAGATAACTTGTCAGGCACCTGAATCACCAAGGTAACATAGTGGTCACCGCGTACCTCCTTGTTGCGGAGGGTCGGTACACCCTTGCCTTTTAAGCGAATCTTGGTATCGGTCTGGGTTCCGGCCTTTACATCGTAGATTACCTTACCATCCACAGTATCGATTACGATTTCGCCACCCAATGCAGCTACTGCAAAGGACATGGGAACGGTGGAGTAGATGTTGTAATCCTGTCTCTGGAAAATCGGATGACGACCTACTACAACCTCCACAAGCACATCACCTCTGGGGCCACCATTGGTGCCGGGCTCGCCAAGACCGGACAGACGCTTGCACTGTCCATTATCAATACCTGCAGGAATATCCACTGCATAACGCTTTCTCATAGGCACATAACCGGTTCCGCTACAGTCGCTACACTTATCACGGATCACCTTACCGGTTCCGCTACAATCAGGACAAGCCTGTACGTTACGAACGGTTCCGAAGAAGGACTGCTGGGTAAATACTACCTGGCCCTTACCGCCACACTTTGAGCAGGTTTCCGGTGAGGTACCCGGCTTTGCACCGGAACCGTTACAGGTCTTACAATTCTCCTTTACAGTAAGCTCGATTTCTTTCTCACAACCAAAAACAGCCTCTTCAAAGGTGATACGTACACTGGTACGCAGATTTGCCCCCTTCATAGGGCCATTATTAGCACTACGAGTTCTGCTTCCACCGAAGCCGCCGCCAAAGAAATCGCCGAAAATGTCTCCAAAAATATCGCTGAAATCTGCACCATTAAAATCAAAGCCTCCGGCTCCGCCGCCCATACCGTCAAAAGCAGCATGACCGTACTGATCATACTGACGCTTTTTCTCCGGATCACTCAAAATGGCATATGCCTCCGAAGCTTCCTTAAACTTCTTTTCCGCCTCTGCGTCCCCTGGATTAGCATCCGGATGATACTTCTTCGCTAAATTTCTATAGGCTTTTTTAATAGCAGCTTCATCTGCACTTTTATCTACACCAAGAACCTCATAATAGTCCCTTTTCTGCTCTGCCATATCTTTCAACCTTTCATTTATCTACTAACGAAAATATAGTACTTCCAGGTTAGCATATTGCCAACCTAGAAGTACCTATTGATTTTATACTTCTCTGAAGTCTCCGTCAATCACATCATCTTCTGGAGCGCTCTGTGCGCCTGCATCAGCACCGGCACCGTTAAAGCCGCTCATGTCAGGACCTGCCTGGCCAGCTGCACCCTGCATGTTTTCATACATCTTGGTGAAAAGGCTCTGTGCGGAGGTCATTAACTTCTCCTTTGCAGCCTTTAATTCATCTACGTCTGCATCGGACATTTCCTGATTTGCAGTTCTCTCAAGGATTGCCTTTACAGCTTCCATATCTGCCTGTACCTGAGTCTTGTCAGATTCAGAAATCTTGTCACCAACCTCAGAAAGTGCCTTCTCGGTCTGGAATACGAAGGAGTCTGCATCATTTCTAGCCTCTACAGCTTCCTTTCTCTTCTTATCCTGTGCCTCGAACTCAGCAGCTTCCTTGATAGCCTTCTCGATGTCAGCGTCGGACATGTTGGTCTCAGAGGTAATGGTGATATGCTGTTCCTTACCGGTTCCAAGATCCTTAGCAGATACATTTACAATACCGTTTGCATCGATATCGAAGGTAACCTCAATCTGAGGAACACCACGACGTGCAGGTGGGATACCGTCAAGACGGAACTGTCCAAGAGACTTGTTGTCCTTCGCGAACTGTCTCTCACCCTGTACTACGTTGATATCTACAGCGGTCTGGTTGTCAGCAGCGGTAGAGAAAATCTGGCTCTTCTTGGTAGGAATCGTAGTATTTCTCTCAATTAATCTGGTAGCAACACCACCCATGGTCTCGATAGAAAGAGAAAGTGGAGTTACGTCTAATAATAAGATTTCGCCTGCACCGGCATCACCAGCAAGCTTACCACCCTGGATGGAAGCACCGATTGCTACACACTCATCAGGATTTAAGGACTTACTTGGCTCCTTACCGGTTAACTGCTTCACCTTATCCTGTACTGCAGGGATTCTGGTAGAACCACCAACTAATAATACCTGACCTAAATCAGCGTTGGTTAAGCCTGCATCTCTCATAGCGTTCTGAACAGGGATAGCTGTTCTCTCTACTAAGTCGTGAGTTAACTCATCGAATTTTGCTCTGGTTAAGTTTACATCAAAGTGCTTAGGACCTTCAGCGGTTGCAGTGATGAACGGAAGGTTGATGTTGGTGGTCATCGCGCTGGATAACTCCTTCTTAGCCTTCTCCGCTGCTTCTTTTAATCTCTGAAGAGCCATCTTATCGTTAGAAAGGTCTACACCTTCTGCCTTCTTGAACTCATCAATCATCCACTGGGTAATCTTGTTGTCGAAGTCATCACCACCAAGACGGGTATCACCGTTGGTTGCAAGTACTTCGATAACGCCGTCACCGATTTCGATAATGGAAACGTCGAATGTACCACCACCTAAGTCGTATACCATGATTTTCTGTTCTTTTTCATTGTCAAGACCATAAGCAAGTGCTGCTGCTGTCGGCTCGTTGATGATACGTTTTACATCAAGACCTGCGATCTTACCAGCGTCCTTTGTAGCCTGACGCTCAGCATCGTTGAAGTAAGCCGGAACTGTGATAACTGCTTCTGTTACCTTTTCGCCCAAATAGCTTTCTGCGTCTGCTTTCAGCTTCTGAAGAATCATTGCAGAAATCTGCTGAGGTGAATATTTCTTGCCATCAATGGTACGTCCGTTGTCTGTACCCATATCTCTCTTGATGGAAGCGATTGTTTTGTCTGCGTTGGTTACTGCCTGACGCTTAGCAGGTTCACCGATTAATCTTTCACCCGTTTTAGTAAATGCTACTACAGAGGGTGTTGTTCTTGCGCCTTCTGCATTTGCGATAACAGTAGGCTTACCACCTTCCATAACTGCTACGCAACTGTTTGTTGTACCTAAGTCAATACCAATAATTTTTCCCATGATTATTCCTCCTATATTACCTAATGTTTTGTTAGCTTACTACTGTCACCATGCTGTGTCTTACCACGGTGTCTCTATATGTGTAACCCTTGAGCAGTTCCTGTGCTACCACACCGGATTCATACTCTTCACTTTCCACCTGCATTACCGCATTGTGGAATTCGGGGTTAAACTCTTCTCCTACAGCCGGTATGGGCTTTACATCCATTTTTTCCAGCTCTGTCATCAGCTGTCTGTAAATCATTTCCATACCATTTGCAAAACCGCTTCCCTTGTCTTCTTCGGGAATGGTTGCCAGACCTCTTTCAAAGTTATCAACTACCGGAAGGATTTTTTCGATTACGCTCTTTGCACCGGTTTCGAACATCATTGCTTTTTCTTTTTCGGTACGCTTACGGAAGTTGTCAAACTCTGCCATCTGACGTTTTACCTTATCCTCCAGCTCATCTACCTTTTCCTTCAGGGCATCCTGCTTTTTGTCTGTTTTGGCTTTTTTCTTAAAAAACTTTTTATCAGCCTTATCTCCCGGACCATCCTGCACTTCCTCAGAGTCTGTATCTTCTGCCTGCTCTGCTTCCTCTGCCGCAGCCTCTGCATTTTCTTCTTCAGCATTCACTGCATTATCAGTTTCCGCTTCTGTATTTGCTGCTTCATCGGAAAGAGTTTCTTCTGTATTTTCTACAGTCATTTCTTCCTGTAAGTCTTCCTTTCTCTCTTCCATGTCTCCTGTCCTTTCTACTTCCTGTCTTTATATAAATCATCAAGCTGATGGGTAATGGTCTTAAGAGTGCTTACTACCTTGTCATAGTCCATTCTTTTCGGACCTATGATACCAATGGTACCCCTCATGCCTTCTCCCAGCTCGTAAGTAGCTGTTACCACACTACAGTCTTTCATAGTCTGAATCGGTGTTTCATTGCCGATATAAACCTGAATTCCGGTATTCTCTTCATCAGCCAGGCGCTCCTGCACCAGCTCGGTAAGCATCTGCTTTTCTTCAAAGGTATTGATAATTTCGCTCGCCTTCTGATTGTCCGAAAGCTCAGGATACTTGAAAATGTTATTGGCTCCGCTGGTATAAATCTGCAAATCCTCTTCTGCCTTAATTCCTTCTGCAATCGCGTCAATCACATCTGCTACAATATCGCTGTGGGTTCCTGCCTGCTGTTTCATCATGGATATGGTTCCCAAATTAATTTCTTCCAATGCCATACCGTTAAGGTTTGTATTCAGAAGAATATTCAGCTTAAGTAATGTTTCATCATTTAATTCTTCCGTAACATGCAAAATATTATTTT